>JBBRXQ010000310.1:0-3805 GCA_038238515.1 Sphingomonadales bacterium
AGCGCCCCGCCGCCCGCCGCCTCGATGAGCTGCGCATATGCCGCCGCCAGCGCAGGGATATCGCCCTTCGGCACATCGGTCACGATCAGCACTTCGGCTTGCGCGGCATAATCAAACGGGCTGTCTGCGGCAAACAGCACCGGCGCGACATCCAGATGCCCTGCGCCGCTGCGCAAGGTCGCACTGTCCCAATCGGTGCCGTTGCTGCCCCGATCAAACAATGTGGCAGAGGTCATCATCACGCCGTGCGCCGGGGCCAGCACAGTGAGCGCAAATGGCTTCATCGGATCGAGATAGCGCCGGTGCAGCCCCACATCCCATTCGCGCCCATCAGACCGGTCCAGCGCCAGCCAATCGACGAATTCGGGATCGCTCGGCCCGCCCAGCCGCGCCAGCAGCGCGATCCATCCGCCCAGCAGATCGGTGCGCCAGGCAATCGCGCCGCGCGCGCCCTCTATCCGCGCGCGCGCTGGCCCATCGAGCCAGTCCGGCCCATCGGTGATGAGCGCTTCCAGCCGCAGGCCCAATCGCACCAGCGGCTGGCGCAGCGCCTCCAGCGCTTCCTGCGCGCCGCCTGCCACCTCGATATAATCGCCGCTCAGCTCGGCCACTTCGGTTTCCAGCCCGTAGCCTGCGTCCTGCCCGCCGCTCTCGTCGCGCGCCAGCACCAGCTTGCGCGTCGCGCTCAGCAGCATTTCGACTGGGCCATAGGGCGCGCCCTCGCTCATCCGCGCCAGCCAGCCTTCGCTCGGCAGCGCCTCGGCGGCGGCCCGCGCCTGGCCAATCGCGCGCGCGCCTTCCTCGTCATAGCTGCCAACATCGGCCAGCCGCGCCGCCAGCCCGCGCCGCCGCCCGCGTGATTTGCTCTCGGGGCCGATCACCCAGCGGCGCAGTTCGATTGTTTCCGCGCCTGTTAGCGCGGCGGCAAACATCGAATCCGCCGCTTCAAACACATGGTGCCCTTCGTCAAACACGATGCGCGTGGGCCGTTGCGCCGCATCGCTGCCCCGGATCCCGTTGGCGCGCGCGGCATTGACCATCACCAGCGCATGATTGGCGATCACCAGCTCGGCCTGCGCCGATGCACGCGCGGCGCGTTCGATAAAGCATTTGCGGTAATGCGGGCACCCGGCATAAACGCATTCGCCTCGCTGATCGGTCAGTGCGGCGATCCCGCGCCGCCGAAACAGCGTGCCCAGCCAGCCGGGCAGATCGCCGCCGATCATGTCGCCGTCTTGGCTATAGCCTGCCCAGCGCGCCACCAATTGCGCCATGATCGCCGCGCGCCCGGTAAACCCGCCCTGCAGCGCATCTTCCAAATTGAGCAGGCACAGATAATTCTCGCGCCCCTTTCGCACCACCACAGGTGGCTTACCGTCCCTTGTCTCAGGAAAAGCGCGGCGGCTTTCGCGGCGCAATTGGCGCTGCAAGGCTTTGGTAAACGTCGAAACCCACACCGTGCCGCCGGTTGCCTGCGCCCACAGCGAGGCGGGTGCGAGATAGCCCAGCGTTTTGCCAGTGCCCGTTCCGGCCTGCGCCAGCAGGATATGCGGCTGGCGCGAAGCGGTGCGCGGCGCGAACATTGCGCCTGCCGCGCGCGCGTAATCCTGTTGCCCCGCGCGCACTTCGGCGCCGCTGCCTGTGAGCTTGGCCAGGCGCGCGGCGATCTCGGCATCGCTCAATGTGATTTGCGCTGGCTGCGGCCGCTCGGGCGCTTCCTCCCATTCCGGCAGGCGTGAAAATAGCCAGCGCTCGGCGCGTTCGGGGCGGCGGATGCGCGGCAGGAGCAGATCGGCCCAGGCCCAATTCAGCCGTTCGAGCGATTGTAGCGCGTTCCAAGCGCCCTCCCGCGCGCCCCACAGCGGATCGTCGCAAGTTGCCAAAAGCGCGGCAGCGGCTTGCTGTAATAACAGCGGCACCTCACTATCGCTCGCCGGATCGGGCAGATCGAGCGCATGCGCAAGACCCTTGGGCGTGGGCACCATAAACCGCGCAGGGTGGATAAACGCAAACAGCTCTAGCAGATCTAGCCCGGCCAGATCGGGATAGCCCAGCCTGCTGGCCACCAGCGGGGCATTGACCATCAGCAGCGCGCTATCTGCCGCCGCCATAATCGCCTCGCCCTTGCCGATCCCGCGGGTGCCGCCGCCCGCGCGCGCATCGCGCAACCAGCATCCGCCGTGGCTGGCGTGCAATGCTGGAATGGCAACAGCGGGCGGCACCGAAGCAGGGGCGGGAGATTCAGGCACAAGCACATCCAACCAGTGATCGCAAAACTCGCGCGGAGCAAGTGGAGCAAACAGCGCGGCGGCGCGAAGGATGTTTTGATCAATACGCAATCATCCGGATAAGGATGAAACTCGGCTTAACCATCTGAGCGCTTAAACCAAGACATGGCCAGTCGTCCTACCCAGTAAGACATCAACGGGGTTACGAAGTTTGGCCCACAAGTGGAGAATGGGATCATGGCAGTTATCAATACCAATATTAGCGCAATCAAAGCGACTAACGCATCCAACAGCGCATCCAAAATGGCTGGCATGGCGATGGAGCGGCTTTCAACCGGTAAGCGCATCAACGGCGCCAAGGATGATGCTGCGGGCCTTGCTATCACCACCACAATGACCTCGCAGATCAAGGGCATGAGCCAGGGAATTCGCAATGCCAACGATGGCATCAGCTTTGCGCAGACCGCCGATGGCGCGTTGAACGAAGTGACCGCGATGCTCCAGCGCGTCCGCGAGCTGGCGGTCCAATCAAAATCGGCCACATATCAGCAGTCTGACCGCGATGCGATGCAGTCTGAAGTGGCAAACCTCACCGGCCAGATCAGCGACGTACTTTCCAAAAGCAAATTTAACGGAACCACCTTGTTCACCGTAACCCCGGCCGCGCCGGTTGCCGCCGATGACCGCCTGTTTTCGATCCAGACCGGCTCTGAAACAACCGACACCGTTGATCTGGTCAGCAAAGCCATGAGCGGCTCGCAGCTGTTCGGAACGGGTAACGTCGTTTACAACGCCGCAGCTGTGACGCAGGCACTCGATGTTTCGTCGGTCGCGCTTGCCGGCACCACGATCACCAATGCCGATACATCGCTCACCGCTGTTAACGCGGCTCGCGCTTCGTTTGGCGCCGGCCAAAACCGGCTTGAATCCGCGATCAACAATCTGAATGACAACGTCACAAATCTATCAGACGCGCGCAGCCGCATCCTCGATACCGATTATTCGGCCGAAACCACGATGATGGCCAAAGCGCAAATCTTGAGCCAGGCTTCCACTGCAATGATTGCGCAGGCCAATCAGGCACAGCAAAACGTGCTATCCCTTCTGAAGTAAACTCCGCGCCTAAGTTGTCCCGAATACACTACGAATATGCGGGGCTGCCGAAAGGTGGCTCCGCCTATTTGCTTGGGGCGCGCCGCAAATTTCTTCAGCTTCCTACCCAGTGCGCGGCGCGCCCAGCGGTGAGCATTGCGTCTTCAGCTACAAGCGCCGCCGCCATGTTTCGCGCGGCGAATTCCCAATTGATAAGATTGTCCAGAAAAGCTGCGACATATTCAGGGCGCCGATTTTGATAATCGACGTAATAAGCATGTTCCCACACATCCAGCGCGAGGAGCGGAACGCGGTGCGAGTTTACCGGCGTCTCGGCATTGCTAGTTTTGATGATCGCCAGCTTGCCGCCTTCGATTACCAGCCAGATCCAGCCCGAACCAAATGCGGCCACGGCCACTTTCTCAAACGCATCGCCGAATTCCGCAAGGCTGCCAAAGTCCTTGTTGATCGCTTCGGCCAGCTTG
>JBBRXQ010000311.1:0-3804 GCA_038238515.1 Sphingomonadales bacterium
ATGTGTTCTTTGGCGACCAATATTACGGATATGACGACGCTATTTATGCCGCGATTCGGCTGATTTCAGCGTCTATCCGCCTCGGCAAGTCCGTAACAACCCTGCGCGCCGAAATGCCCGCGATGATCAACACCCCCGAACTGCGCTTCCAAGTGGATGAAACGCGCAAATTTGCGGTGATCGACGAGGTCAAAGCGCGGCTGAAGGCGGAAGGCGCTGACGTCAACGAAACCGACGGCGCGCGCGTGAACACCGCAGACGGCTGGTGGCTGCTGCGCGCCTCAAACACGCAAGACGTGCTGGTCGCGCGCGCGGAAAGCTATACGCAGGACGGGCTGGACCGGCTGATGGGCATGATCGATGCGCAGCTGGCGGCTTCGGGGCTGGAGCGGGGCGAAGCGGCGGGGCATTGAGGGAAGGGTTGGAATTATCGAGCCTGGCTCGCGGCCTTTCGCCTCTGCGCGACCTGCGGCGCACGCAGCAATCCGCCGTTTTGCTGGATGAAGGCGGGCACAGCTTGTGCGGCGATGGGGCGTGAGAACAGGTAGCCTTGGACGGTGGCGCAGCCTTGCCGCTTTAGTTCGGCAAGCTGGTCTGGTTCTTCGACACCCTCTGCGGTGGTTGTCATACCGAGCGCGGTGGCCAGATCGATGATCGCACGGACCACGGCAATCGCGCCAGGCTGGGTCAGAAGATTCCGAATGAAGCTCTGATCGATCTTGAGCTTATCGAACGGAAAACTTTGCAGGTAGCTGAGCGAGGAATAGCCCGTACCGAAATCATCTAGTGCGGTGCGCACGCCAAGTTGGCGCAGGCTATGCAATGTTGCATGAGTCTTGTCGTCACCTTCGAGAAACACTGATTCAGTGAGTTCGATCTCGAGCCGTCCAGCGGCAAGGCCGCTTGCTGCTAGCGCTTGAACAACGGTTTGCGCTAGCCCGCTATGGTAAAACTGGATCGACGAGACATTAACAGCGATGCGGATTTCATCCGGCCAACGTGCGGCTTCGCGGCAAGCCTCATGGATCACCCATGCGCCGATGGGAACGATTAGCCCGGTCTCCTCGGCGACTGGGATGAAATCGAGCGGCGAAACCAAACCGTGCACGGGATGTTGCCAACGGATCAGTGCCTCGAAGGCGGAGATCGCCCCGCTGGCGAGATCGAGCTGCGGCTGAAACACCAATTTGAATTGGCCCGTTTGGATGGCCTCGTGCAGATCAGCTTCGACTTGGCGGCGATGCTGGGCACGCTCATTGAGCGCCTCCTCGAAATAGGCATAATTACCGCGCCCATTGTCTTTGGCGCGGTACAAGGCCAGATCGGCGCTGCTCATCAGCTTGCTGGCATCCTCACCATCTTGAGGAAACAGGGCGATGCCAATGCTCACCGAGGATTGAACGGTGTGGCCATCAATCGGCAATGTCCGCGCCAGCGCCTCGAGCATCGCGCGCGCCAGCCGCCCAGCCGCCTCGCGATTGCCATCAAGCCGCTGGATAACAACAAATTCATCACCGCTCAGCCGCGCCACAAAATGCCCCTGCGCAACGCGCGTCAGCCGCTCAGCCGTGGCCATCAACAACGCATCGCCTGCAGGGTGGCCGAGCGTATCGTTTGTCGCTTTGAAATTGTCGAGATCAAGGCAATGAATAGCCAAACCATCGCCCGATGCGCAGCCGCGCAGTTGCCGCCCAAGTTCCTCGTGAAACATCGCCCGGTTGGGCAGACCGGTCAGCGTGTCGTTGAAGGCGAGATGGGTGATGCGTCGCTCGCGCTCCTCGATTTCGCCAGCCATGCGATTGAAAGTGTGGCCAAGCCGCGCCAGCTCATCCTGACCGCGCACCTCGACTCGTTCGCTGGCACCATCTGCAATCCGCGCGGCGGCCTCGTCTAGCCGCTCCAGCGGCCGGATAATGCGCCCCGCCGCGCGCCACGTAACCGCCACAACGACCGCAAGACCGAGCAAAGTCAGCAATGCCAGCGCGCCAAGCAACCAGCGCTGCTGCGCATAGGCCAGATGCTTAGGATAAGTCAGCAGAAGCAAGGCCTGCCGGCCTGGATCGAGTGTTGGGATGGGCCGGGCCAGCGCCAGTGCGCCGCCTTGTGGTCCCTCAAGGCTGAACAACTGGCCCGGATCTTTGGCCTCCGAGAACGCGCCAGAGCCTGCCGCTGCCTTTTCTTCGAAGCCGTTGGTCATCGCCCGCCAGCGTCCGGATTGGCGGACCAGAACGCCCGCATGGAGCGGTACTGCGGATAGCTGTTCCAGCAAACGCATACGGCGCTGATCAATGTCGTCCGCGAGCACCAGCCACCCGTTAAGCTGAGGCGCAAGGATGGGAGCAGCGACCAGTTGGAGGGCTTTGCCGCCCAATATCGCGACCCCGCCAGTCCGCCCTTGATCGAGCGCATCCCAGAGCCCTGCGGCATCCGCGCGCGAGACAGCGTCGACCAGTCCGTGAATTCTTCCGTCTATGCCGAGGATAAAGGCCCCAGCCACTTTCGCGCGGCCACGCATATTGTCGAGCGCCGAGCGCATGGTCGCTTCATCGCCGGTAGCCACTGCCGCGCGGAAGCCAAAATCGCGTGCCAGCGTTTCACCTGTCCCAGAAAGCTCCTCAGCGCGCTGTTGCCAAAGCCGGTCAAATACCGCGCCCGAAGCCCGCAGCTCCCCCTCAACCGCCACCGACAGCGAACGGACGACAAGGAACGATAGCGCTAGCGCCACCACCATCATTGCCGCTGTAAAAAGAGAAGCGAATTGCAGCGCAAGCCGCAATCCCAACGAATGACGAACGTGTTCGAACAGGGCGGTGACGCGATGCGCAACGTTGCGCCGCGCATCGGCAAGCCGTCTGGAGGTCAGCCGGAAGGCCACGGGCCTCAATACCCTCCCGCGCCAAGCATCGGCGGTTCGCGAAGCCGCAGGGATGCCGCCGCTGTGCGCTGGCCTGCTACTAACGGCAAAAAGATTCGGTTATCCGGGGCCCGCTGATAAGGATGCCAGACCGCAATCTTGCCGGAACCATCGGGCAGGTCGGGCAACACAGCGACACCGCGTTCATCGGTGCGCGCGGTCCAGGCATTGTCAGTAATGAACAGGAAAGCGCTCATCTGATCGTGGATGTTGCAACCTAGCGCAACCACCCCCGCGCGCTCGAAGAGTACAGAGCGTGTCTGATCGCGCGCGAACAACTTTAGCTCAAACCGCTTAGTTGCCGAAAAGGAATAGACTTGATGTCGTGTATTATCAGCGTTGGGAAAAACTACCGTGCCACCGACCGGAACCACCAGCACAAAGGGCTGAAAGGCGATGTTCTTTTGCAGCATGGTATAGCCCTGCGCGATGGCGGGCGCACGTTTGCCGGGCAATTCGGCCACAACCACGGCATTGCGCACAGGCTTTCCAACCGAGTCGGTAACAGTGACTGTTAGCGGTGCGGCTATAGCAGCCCCGGGAACAAGCAACCCTGCGATCAGCCCTCCGATTAGGGGGGCCAGCGCGGCGAAAACGACTGCAGAAACGTTTTTCACCAATTCCCCCTGAGCACCAATTGCAGCTGGTTCTGCCGCTGCTGCGGGGCGCGGCCTGCGCGCAGCCGGGCCTTGCGCGTACTATCAACGTGCAGCGCTTCCAGCCACAGCGAAAAGCTTCGATCGAGCGTGCGATGCGCCGCAAAAGTAGCGGCCCAGCCGGTTTCGTTGTCGGCCGAAGTGACCTGTGTGCCAAGCTGACGGGTTGAAAATGCTTCCCCGCGCAACGCAGCGCCAGCCGATCCAAAGCTGTGCGTGAGCAGGCCGAAAGCG
>JBBRXQ010000312.1:0-3793 GCA_038238515.1 Sphingomonadales bacterium
CATCATGCGGCGGTTCATATTGACCACTTCTTGCTCGGGCACGCCGAGGTCGGTTGCGATTTTGGTCACGTCGTCTGGATGAAGGTCTGAATCCTCAAACGCTTCAAGGTTTTTCTTCATCCGCCGCAGATTGAAAAACAGTTTCTTTTGCGCCGCTGTGGTGCCCATTTTCACCAAGCTCCACGAACGCAGGATATACTCTTGGATCGATGCCTTGATCCACCACATCGCATATGTGGCAAGGCGGAAACCGCGATCGGGCTCGAATTTCTTCACGCCCTGCATCAGACCAATGTTGCCCTCCGAAATCAACTCAGAAACTGGCAGACCATAGCCGCGATAACCCATAGCGATCTTGGCCACGAGCCGCAGATGGCTGGTCACCAGTTGCGCCGCCGCCGTGCTATCGCCATGCTCTTGATAGCGCTTGGCTAGCATATATTCCTGTTCGGGTGCCAAAATCGGAAACTTGCGGATTTCCGACAAATAGCGATTGAGGCCGGCCTCACCGCCCAGCGCGGGAACCAGAGCTTTGGATTTTTGCTCACTCACCTGCACATATCCCTTCTTCGCATCGATATTTCGTGTCTCGCACCATATCCGGCAACATATCCTGAATGCCAGATATGAAAACTATTCGGTTTCAAAGCGCAACCCGTTACAGTTGCTAGACCGTTTTGCTATGGCCCGTTCACCTTAACTCGCCAAGCCGCAATTAGGGGCCAAATCAATCGCCCGTCCGCCCAATTCGCCGATAAGCGCCTGGATATCGGCGGGTGGCGGTGCTTGGCAATGGACCCGTTCGCCCGAAATCGGATGAACAAACCCCAGCTGCGCGGCATGCAAAGCTTGTCGGCGAAAATCGAGCCGTGCAAGAATGGGGCGAAGGCGAGAGGGTGTGCGTCCATAAACAGGATCCCCTAATAACGCGTGACCAATTGACGCAAGGTGAACGCGCACCTGGTGGGTTCTCCCCGTTTCCAGCCGGCATTCGATCACCGCCGCGCCCCCAAGGTCTTTGGCTAACGCCTGCAACGTGCGGTAATGCGTCACCGCGTGCTTGCCCCTTCCGTCTTCAACCAGCGCCATCTTTTTGCGGTCATGATTGGCCCGCGCAATCGCGCCGCGCACCGTGCCCGCAGCCGGCATCGGCACGCCGCCCGTCACCGCGATATAGGCGCGCTCGATCGAATGATCGGCAAATTGCCGCGCCAGTCCCTCATGCGCCGCGTCGCTCTTGGCGACTACCAGCAGCCCTGAGGTATCCTTGTCGATCCGGTGCACGATCCCCGGCCGCGCCACGCCGCCAATGCCCGAAAGCTGGCCCCGGCAATGGTGGAGCAGCGCATTGACCAGCGTGCCATCCAGATTGCCCGCTGCCGGATGCACCACCAGCCCTGCGGGCTTGTTCACCACAATCAGATGCTCATCCTCATAGGCGACCACCAGCGCAATATCCTGCGCCGCTGCCGCCGCAGGCACCGCCTCGGGCACCCGGATCACAAACCCAGTGCCCGCGATTGCCTTGGCCGAGGCTTGCGTCGCGATCTTGCCGGCCAGCTCAACGCGGCCCTCGTCCATCAGCGCCTTCACTCGCTCGCGCGACAAGCCCGAGACATCGGCCAGTGCCCGGTCTAGCCGCAAGTTGGCGCCTTCACCGGCCCCGGCGATTACGCCTGCAATAATCGTGTCCGTTGCCCCCATAGCATTTCCAACATGGGAAGCGCGCGGCACGGTGGCAAGGGCAGGGCCAGCCGCGAGGCTAGCCAAACTAAATGCCGTCCAGCCCCTTGCTGACCAACACATTCACCGAAACACGGCGATTTTGCGCTTTGCCTTCGGCGGTGTCGTTGCTGGCAAGCGGATCAGATTCGGCCATCCCAGTGGGCGTCAGCATGCGATAGGGTTTCCAATGGCATGCTTGCTGAAGGTAGTTGATCACGCTGCTTGCGCGCTTTTCGCTCAGCGTCTGGTTATATTCCTCGCTGCCCACCGAGTCGGTATAGCCAACTACCAGCATCAGTGCGTTATCCACCTGCTCAGCGGCCGACGCCGTGGCGCAAAGTTCGGCCTTGGCCCTCGCCGAAAGCAACCACTTGCCCGTATCGAAATAGGCGTTGGCGGTGCTCTTGATATTATACTTGTCAATATCGCCCATGCGACCGCGCAGCGCCTCGGTCGCGGCGGTCTGCTCGTCAAAACGCTGGTTAGTGCCGTTGCGGATCATGTTTGCGGTTTTCAGGTCGTTGCCGCGAAAAACGATCTGGCTCGCCGCAAGTCCGTCGCCAGATTGCAAAGTTTTGACGGTAACCGGCAGGCCATTGAGCAGCGCTTCCACGCCCACTTTGCCTCGCCCGCCGCCAAACAGGCCATTGCTCGATTTGATCCGCGTCGCCTCATTGATGGCAACGATCAAGCGCGTGCCATCGGGGGTGGTAACCTGCATCCGGTTGCCATTGCGCGCCGAGATAATTCCTTTGATTTCTGGTCCCGGCGGCAGTGCGGCCATATCGGCAGGCATCACGCCATTCACCACGATGTTCGGATCGGTCTGCTCCTGCGCAATAGCGCTGCCCGAAGCCGATAGAGCCACCACAGCCAGCACGGAAAAACCAACTCGTTTAGAATTCGCACGCATCAAGCCGCTCCTTAAACCTGCCCCTTGCTCGCTCTAAATGGAAAGGAAAACCTTTCTGCCAGATTAACAAGCAGGCCCGGCTTTTGGCCAAGCGGCCAATTCGTGCGCACCGTGCGGCGAGCCGAAGCACGCCGCGCTTAAGGGAGAAAGATGAGGAATGGCTGGCGGCCCGGCGTGAACCCGCTTCGCGCCGGGGATGCGGCGCGCTATTGGTGGATCAGATGTTGCCTAATATGACCTTTGCTGTCCACGCCGCTATCCTCGCCGCCGCCGCACGTGCCGCGCCCGATGAAGCGTGCGGCCTCCTGCTCGGCACCGCCGCGCATATTCACACTGCGTTTCCAGCCGCCAATGTCGCGCCCGATCCCGCCCATCATTTTGAGATCGATCCCGCCGCGCTTATCGCCGCGCACCGCGCCGCGCGCGCTGGCGGACCGCAAGTGGTGGGCTATTATCATTCGCACCCCAATGGTCTTGCCCGGCCTTCGGCCACCGACGCCGCCAGCGCCGCGCGCGATGGCCGGATCTGGGCGATTGCGGCGGCGGGCGCGATTACCATGTGGCGCGATGGGCCATCAGGGTTCGAAGCGCTTTCCTACACGCTCGGAGATGGTTAAGAACAATATTGTAATGAAACGTGCGCCTTTCCCTTTGCTCCCGCCAAGCCTTTTCTTTCCCGCCAATGGGGCCTTGAGTTTCTCCCCCAGGACTGTGTCAACTATGTCAACTTCGCCCCAAAATGGGATTCCATCCAGACCATGAATACCGCCTCGCTCGATCTCGCCAGCCTGCTTTGCTCGCGCCTCTGCCACGATTTGCTTAGCCCGGTGGGCGCGCTTTCAAACGGGCTTGAGCTGCTGGCCGATGAAAAAGATCCCGGCATGCGCCAGAAATGTTTTGAGCTGCTCGAACAGAGCGCAAAGATCTCTACCGACAAGCTGCGCTTTTTTCGTCTCGCGTTCGGCGCGGCGGGCGGTTTTGGCGAAATGGTGCCGATCGCTGAGCCTAAGGGGCTGATTGATGCGCTGGTCGGCAACAATGGCCGGATCACCGCGAACTGGTCGCTGGCCGGAGATACTTTGCCCAAGCCTGCGGTGAAAGTGCTGCTCAATCTGGCGCTGATCGCGATCGATGCGCTGGTGCGGGGCGGCACGC
>JBBRXQ010000313.1:0-3788 GCA_038238515.1 Sphingomonadales bacterium
CTATCTGTCACCTATGACTGAACCACGTTTGCTAGATCGCGCCCTGATCCGCGTTTCCGCCACTGCGCCCGATGAGGATGCGGCTGGGTTTTTGCAGGGGTTGGTGACCAATGACATGGCCGGGCCTTTCCCAGTTTGGGCCGCGCTGCTGAGCCCGCAGGGCAAGGCTTTGTTTGATTTTCTGGTGTGGCAAGACGGCGCAGACTTGTTGCTCGATTGCGAGGATGCGCAGGCCGATGCTTTGGCTAAGCGCCTTTCGATGTACCGCCTTCGCCGCAAAATCGGGATCGCGCGTGCACCGGATTTGGGAGTTTTCTGGTCAGCCGCGCCGGATGCGCCCGGCACGCCAGATCCCCGGCTTGCGGCATTGGGGCGGCGCTGGATCGGAGCGATTAGCGCGCAGGACGCATCAGCCGATGCAGCGTGGCTGGCCCACAGGCTGGCGCTGGGCGTGTGTGAGGGCGCTATCGAGCTGGGCAGCGACCAGACTTTGTGGCTGGAATGCAATGCCGCCGAGCTGGGCGGGGTGAGCTTTACCAAGGGCTGCTATGTGGGGCAGGAAAACACCGCGCGGATGAACTGGCGGCAAAAGGTGAATCGGCGGCTGATTGTAGTGCCATTGAGCGCTTCTGATCCGGCGCGCCAGCGCGCGGCCTATCCGGCGCTGGGAGTGGCGGTCGATCATTTGCGCACAGAGGCAATCGATCCGGCTTGGCGGCCAACATGGCTACCGATTATTGAGGCCCCACCGGCGTAATCCCGGCGCTGACCAAGCCTTCTATCAGCATTTGTTCGGCGCGGCCGCGCGCCGCCTCACGCGGAAGCTCTAGCGCGAGGCTTAGCGGCCCGCCAAGCAAGGCATCGCCCAGCGCCATCAAGGTAAGCGCCAAAGTGGTGGTGCGCTGGGTGCCGCTGCCAAATTCATCCAGATCGATCACGAGATCATGGACCGCATCGACGATTGGATCGAGCGCGTCTTCGTTGCCTGAAACGATCATCCACGACGCGAGAGCGCCCGCGCCTTCCTTGTCAAACGCATCGAACGTGAGATCGACCACGTCGCGCGGCGAACCAATCCCTGAGCGGCTGGCGATCACTGCCTCGCGGATTGTAGCGCAAACGGTTTCGGCGAGATAGCGAGCGAGCTCTTTCTGCAGGCCCGAGGCTGAGCCAAAATGATGGAGCAGATTGGCATGGGTGCGCCCAATACGCCCGGCGACGGCTTTGAGCGTGACGGCTTGCGGCCCGGCTTCGATCAGCAATCCGCGTGCGGCTTCGAGCGCCGTGATCCGGCTTTCTTCGGGGCTGAGACGTTTTCTAATTGACACGATTGCAAGATATTCCGGATTGCGGCGCAGGCAGAAAATGCGCGGCTCGCTATGCTGTTAGAACGCGCGCCGCGCGGGAGCAAGCGAGGCGATCATGCCGCGCGCATTAGGCCGCCCGCATCAGGCCGTCTGGATCGTCGCAATTGCCCGGCTCATCGAGCGATACCGCGTAGATCAATGCAGGCTCGCTGCGGTCGCGCACTGGATGGAGGCAGTGCCGGGTTTGGCCATTGGCGCCAAATCCCGCCTTGCCAAGCACCCGGCCTGAGGCTGCGTCTTCGACAAAGTGCCAGCCAGCGATGTCGCGGTGGCCCAAGGTTTGCGCCAGCCCCAGCACCGCGCGCACCGCCTCTGTTGCAAACCCCTGATTGCGAAATGCCGCCGCGATCCAGAATTCGAGAGTTGTTGCCCCCGCAGCGCTGATCAATTCAACGCCGCCGATAAGCTGCGCACCTTGCTCGCCCGGCAGGGTGATGCAGAACTGCGGGTACATGGCGCTGCTCGCCGTATCAATCCGCGTGCGCGCTTCATCACTCAACCCCTGTACGCCGAGGATCAATCCTGCCAATTCGGCGCGTTCTTCGGGCCAGCCGGGCCGCAAAAACAATCTTTCGGTGCGAATGAACATCCATCGTCTCCTCAGCCGCCCCGCTACTTCTGACCCTTAGCCTGAAACCATGACGGACGCATTGCGTATTTCGCGCAATGACCCGGAACTGAGATATTCCGGCCTATTTACGCGGCGATGAGGGAGGCATAAAAAAAGGGGGATGGGCCAAGCCCTCCCCCTCACGGTGCCGGTCCATTAAGGACCACCGATCACCGATCATTGATCACCGATCATTGGACCATCCCACAAGGACGACCCGTTATCGATCATCCAATTATTCGGCGGCGATTGCCATCGCATCGACCGAGACATAGCTGCGGCCAAGTTTGCCAGAGTGAAAGCGCACGCGGCCTTCGGCAAGCGCGAACAAGGTGTGATCCTTGCCGATGCCAACGTTTGCGCCGGGATAGACGCGGGTGCCGCGCTGGCGGATGATAATGTTGCCGCCAATCACATGCTGGCTGCCAAACTTTTTAACGCCAAGGCGGCGGCCTGCTGAATCGCGACCATTGCGCGAAGAGCCGCCTGCTTTCTTATGTGCCATCTCAAACTTCTCCGAAACTTTTTCGCGTCAGATGCTAAATTCAAGCAACCGACAGGATACGCAGCAGGGTAAGCTGCTGACGGTGACCATTCTTGCGGCGATAATTGTGACGGCGACGCTTTTTGAAAACAATCACCTTTTCAGATTTCGCCTGCGCGATGATCTCACACGAAACAGTTACGCCCGAAGCGTCTGCCAGTGCGCCTTCGCTGCCCGCGAGCAGCACGTCGCTTAAGGTGATCGTGTCACCGGCTTCACCAGCCAGTTTTTCGACCGCGATTTTGTCTCCAGCGGCGACCCTGTATTGCTTGCCGCCCGTGCGCACGATTGCGAACATGGTTTTCAACTACCCGTTTCAAAAGCCAAGCTGCCCGAAGTTGCCTGATCCGCGACAAGTGCGCGAATCGGACCAACACAAACAGCACCGGTTCCCGCACGATTGCGAGGCCCCGGAAAGAAGAGGGCGGTTAAGCGAACGTGCGCTTGATGTCAACGCCGCTGGCGACAAAATGGCCGCCGCTAAGCAAAGCGCGCGATTGCCGGGAGAGCGGACCGAATCGCTAGTAGACTCTGGGGCAGTGGACTCTAGCGGTGCGCTCGCGCCGTGCTATGGCAGCGTGATGCCCGATTTGTCCACCATTTCGAAACCGCGTTTGGCTCTGCCTTTGCTGGCGCTTACCGTGCTGGCTTTGGCGGGCTGTGCCTCCAATCGTTCGCGGTTTCCATCGCTGGAACGCCGCCCTGCCGAGCGGCTTTACGGGACGCTGCAACCAGATGCCGCGCCCGGTGCTAGCGCCGAGCAGACCGCTCCTGCGGCGCAGGCCGGGATCGCTGCGCGTCTGGCCGCGCTGCAAGGGCAGGCCGACGACGCACAGCGCGGCTTCGCGGCGCAGCAGTCAGCGGCTGCGCGGCTTGCCGCCGCTGCGCGCGGAGCAGCGCGGGGGAGCGAGGCGTGGTCGGTTGCGCAGATTGCGCTGGGCGGGCTCGATTCGGCGCGGAGCAAAGCGATGGTCGTGATGGCCGATCTTGACCGCATGCTAATCGATGCAAACGAGGCCGCGCTGGCTGGAAACACTGCTGACCTGGTGCTGGTTAAAGCCGCCCACGGCGCAGTCTCACGGATGATCGACGATAAAGACAAAACCATTGCCAACTTACGCGAGAAGATCGCAAGCTAAGCCCGCCAGCGCGCCAAATCGGCGTGATCGCCCGCGCGCGGTTCAACCCAGCGCCATCCAGCGGCGGTTTGCTCGCGCTTCCAAAACCAGCTTTCGCTTTTGAGATGGTCCATCGCAAAGTCTGCCGC
>JBBRXQ010000314.1:0-3785 GCA_038238515.1 Sphingomonadales bacterium
ACGATCCGCCAGCGCAACGCGGGCTTGTCATGAGGCCAAAGATACGGGAGGAACCGGCTAAGCGTGTTCCAGCCGTCGTGGCGGGCGTTTGGATCGGTGGCGGTATCTGGCGGCATTGTGCTCAAATAGGGGCTTTGCGCAAAAGCGCCAGTGCATGTCTGCGCTAGTTGGTCATTGCCGACAACGGCATGTCAAACAAAACCCGGCGCGTCGCAAAATCGATCGCCACGCGGTGAAAAAGCCGAAGCTGGTTCATCCCCATCAACAGCGCGGGGCGCTTTCCTAGGCCGAGTTTTTCGAATGCAATCGTATCGGCAAAGGCGATCGCGGTGTTGTTGATAGTCAGACTTTCTAACTTGAAGGTCTGCGCAACCCCAACATCTGCCGTTATCGATTGGCCGGTGACTGAGATTAGCTGGGTGGTCTCGCCTTTGTGACGCCGGGACAGAGCGCGTTGCAAAGCGCGGTTGCCGATTGACGTGTCGGAACCGGTGTCAATGACGATATCTGTGCGTACGCCGTCAATCAGCGCATTGGCCATAATCAATTGGCCTGAGCGGCGGCGCGCCTGCACGACGATTTCAAAGCCTTTGTTGCCGCCAAGACTGGCCGCATCGCCCACCAACATTTGCTTCTTGTCAAAATCGAGCAAGACACGCTGCTCTTGCAGGCTGTCGATCCCAAGAATCCCATCAGCGCCGATATAGTGCCCTTCGATCAGCGGAGCGGTAAGGCCATAGAAGCTGCGGCGGCCAAGATTGATCTCGTCGACTTCGACAAGATCAACTGTTTCTGACCCAGCAATGCCGACCAATGTGGCAGAACCTGCGGGCACCAAACGCAGGCGCAATGCAATATCGCGAGCCAAGACAGTCCGCTCAGACCCTGTATCGACGAGAAAATCATAAGGCCCTGCCGCGCCGATGCGCACCGGCACAGTCATCCGTTCATCACGGCCAACCGCGACAGCTATGATATCAACTGCGCCGGTGGGCAGGGCCGGGCTCGGCGGTGTTGCGGCCAAAAGCGGCAGGACTGCAGCCGCTGCAAAAATGGCTGGAATGGCCACGATAAAGATCTCCTAGTGCCTTGCTTACGCTCACTAGGCTTAGCGCGCCATCACCAATCGGCGATGTGGGTCAGGATGCCGCTGTCAACAGTTCAGCGCAGGTTAGGGCTTCTCTCAATGGCACGTCTTCGACAAAACGGTGCGGATCGAAATCTCCCGCTTCGCCGCGATCGTTTTTCCAGTTGTTTGAAATACTTTTGAAGTGCCGAAACGAAAAATCATGCGAAATTTGCCTATTGGCTTTGGAGCCAAAGAGATTGTGAACCGACCAGCTGTGCCGCTGAACATCGCAAGCAGAAGGTACCACGCACCATTTGGGCGGGCAGTCACCGCTTTCGTTAAGGTCGCGGCGCAGAAAGTCGCCATGGCGGCAATCAGTCTGCATGACCGGGTGCGGCGTTGCGCTGGATACCCACTGACCAGGAAACTTAATGAACCGCTGAGGCGCTGCTTCGGTGGCTTCAAAAATCGACCGAGGCCCAACCACCAGCTCATCGATATCGGCGTTGAGCACGCTGCGCGCGCGGCCGAGAAAGCGCAGGCGCGCATGTTGCAGTGATCCGGCCTGACAGTAGTCGGAGTCCCATGGGGCTGCCGCACCATTCACTGCGCCTGCCATGCCGCCCTGGGGTCCATACTTGAATGGCCAGCTGACCACGACGATGGTCATGGCAGGAAAGGCGTCGTTTAATTCGGCCTGAAGCGCGCTTGCTGAGTATTGTGTCGAACAATTGTCATAAAGCAACACGGCATCGGCACCATGAATGCGCTCGTGATAGCGAATCCAGTCGATGATCCATCGCACCTCGTTATCTTTCGACAGGGTATGAAGCACGCGTCGCCCGGCGAAGCGATCAACTTCTGATGGCTGGACGGTGACGTCGAATTCGCCAAGGGCTGTGTCCAAGGTCAGGTGATCGCCAGAATGGCGCAGCCATACTTCACTAGCGTTCACGCGCTCAACCCGCCGGGTGCGCGCAAACCAAGGTCCGTATCGATTGCGCAGCGTGGGCGACTTCAAGACAGGGACCGCCAGATTGAGCAGCGGAGGACCTTGCATAACAATGTGCTCGCCTGCCCGGTAAACGTCGTAAAACAGCGTATCCCAATCATATTGATCGGCGTAGGCGGCATTGCGCAAACTTTGCGGGCGCGGGCTTTCCCGGCGCACTTCGCTTTCCGCCGGGATGGTGATGGACGAAAGAGTGATCGGTTGGCTCATGATCAGGACGCTGTTTTCAGTTTGGGGAGCAAGCGGCGCGCGATCGGTATGCTGGCGGCCAGCTCGCTGAACTCTGCCAGCGTTGGATGGCGTAGCAGGAACATCGCCGCAAGCCAGGCAAAGCCGCCGGCTGTAATTGCGCCAAGCAGCGCCAAAATGGTGATGGTCGCGGGCGGTGCCCAGAAAAGATAGGTGAGCGTAAGCGGCGCAATCGCGGCCAATGCTGCTCCCGCGCTTCGTGCATAAACGACCATCATCGCCCTTGCATCGAATTCGACCAGACGGTGCATGAAGCGCCAGTAAAGGCAGAGCCAAGCGACGCCATAGACGAGGCGCGATGCGGCTGCACCTTCAACACCCCACAGGCAGCCAATGGCCAGCAGCATTACCGAAAGCGCGGTGTCTATTAGATTGAGCACCAAAAGCTGGTTGAGGCGGCCGAGCAGCATCGGCAGATCATTGACCAGAGGAAGCGAGATAAGCATCACTTCGGTGATAGCAATCATCGAGAGCAACGGCGCGGTAGGCAGCCAGGCTTCGCCATACAGCAGGCGCACTATTGGCTCTGCCGAGAGAGCAAGGCCAGCCATGCCCGGCCAGATGATCGCCGAATACCCGGCGCAAACTCGCAAGTAAGCCGGACCAAGCGGTTCGCCGCGATCGCGGATCCGCGCAAATGCTGGGTAAAACACACTGCCGATGGCGCCCGCAACCAGCATTCGGAATTGGTCAGACAGGGCCACAGCTCGGCTGAAAAAGCCCACGGACATAATGTTGAGAAGCTTTCCGATGATCAAATCTGGTGAACGCGTGCCCAATGCGCCTGTGAGATAGATCACACTCGACCGCACTCCGAAGTGCAGCACGGGCCGCAGTTTGTCGATTCGGAGCGGCCAAGGCGGCGAAGGGCACATGATCTGGGCAATGAGCGAACGAGCGCAGCCTGTGGCCAGTGTTGCCCAAGCGAGTGCGAACGATGAATAACCGAGCGCCGCAAGTGTAACCGCAACAGCGGCTTGTGTGATTGCGCCGCCGACGTTCACCGCGAAGTGCCCGCGAAATTTCATCGCCCGGCCCATGCGCGCCATCGGAACAACAGCGAACGGGATTACCAGATAAGTAGCTGCAATGATTAGCAGGATGGGCGCAAGCGAGGGATGACCATAAGCCCAAGCCAACGGAACGGCGCTTGCCGCGATTGTACCTGCGACCACGAACGAAAAAAGCAAAGCCACTGTGCTGCAGCGAGCAATGTCTTCAGGCCCAAGGCTGGGAAGTCCTGAGATGTAGCGCGAAAGACCGAAGTCCTGCAAAACCGCGACCAGCAACGCAGCGGCAAGCGCGATCGAAAATAGGCCTACTTCTGCGGGACTGAGAAACAGCCGTGAGATCACAACGGAACTTGCGAATTGGAGCGCAAACGAGAGATACTGGCCTGCC
This sequence comes from Sphingomonadales bacterium, assembly GCA_038238515.1. Classification (GTDB taxonomy): domain Bacteria; phylum Pseudomonadota; class Alphaproteobacteria; order Sphingomonadales; family Sphingomonadaceae; genus Novosphingobium. The sequence goes on from JBBRXQ010000314.1 coordinate 3,732, forward strand.
ATCGCCCATATTGCTGCGCCGTGCACGCTCATCGCGGCTGGCTCACGGTCGGAG
>JBBRXQ010000315.1:0-3757 GCA_038238515.1 Sphingomonadales bacterium
CCGGCCGCGGGGGTTGTTGCCCTCCCCGGCGAGGGGCCCGCTTATTTGGTGTGCAACTCGCGCCTCTTTCAACCGGGGCCCACGGCCGGGGATGATGCTCGCTGATGCACGCGCGCTGTGCCCGCATGTCGCGGTGCGTCCGGCCGATCCAGCGGGCGATCTCGCGTTCCTCGAAGGCTTGGCTCTCTGGGCGCAGCGCTGGGGCCCGTGGAGCGCGATCGATCCGCCCGATGGCATTCTGATCGACACCACGGGTGCGGCGCATTTGTTTGGCGGCGAGCCGGCCATGCTGGACGATGCGCACGCGCTGCTCGTGCGGCGCGGGCTGGCGGCGCGCGCGGCCTTGGCGCCCACAGCGGGCGCGGCATGGGCGCTGGCGCATCATGCCGCCGGCGGCGCGTTGCTGGCGTCAGATGAGGACATTGCTCAGCGTTTGTCTGCTTTGCCGGTGGCGGCATTGCGGCTGGATGATGATGTGCTGGTCTTGCTGCGGCGGCTCGGGCTGAAGCGGCTGGGCGATCTATTGGGCATCGGGCGCGATGCGCTGGCGCGGCGTTTCCGAACCCGCCGTTCGCCCGCAGCCAATCCGCTCATGCGGCTTGATCAGCTGCTCGGGTTGGTTCCCGAACCATTGCTGCCGGTAATGGGCGTGGCTGCGCCCATGGTTCAGCGCCGCTTGGCCGAGCCAGTCCGCCACCGCGAATTACTGGACCGCGTGCTCACGGATCTGGCGGCGGATATGGCGCGCCTGCTCGAAGCGCAGGGGCAGGGCGCGCGGCGGCTCGAACTGGGGATGTGGAAGGTTGATGGCGAAGTCATCGTGCGGCGGCTGGAAATGGCTGCCGCCGCGCGCGATCCGGCGCATGTCTGCCGCTTGTTTGCAGCGCGGCTCGATGATGTGGACGCGGGCTTTGGCATCGAACTGGTGCGGCTGCGCGCGCCGTGGACCGAGCCGCTGGTCATGGCACAGGCAGAGCTCGATGCGGCGGCGGAGCGTCACGGCACAAGTCTGGCGGCATGTATCGACCGGTTGACGGTGCGATTGGGGTCGGATGCGGTGCGCCGCCCGCTGCCCCATGCCAGCCACTTGCCCGAGCGCGCGCAGCGCTGGTATCCGCCGCTTGAGCCACAATCGGGATCGCAAGAAACGTTAGAGTTTCACGCCAGACCTTTGAAAATGCTCGACCGGGCTGAGCCGATTGCAGTGATTTATGAGGCACCCGATGGTCTGCCGCGGCTGTTTCGCTGGCGCGGCAATGTTCATGAGATCGCGCGCGCCGAAGGGCCCGAACGGATCGCGCCCGAATGGTGGCGCGAAAAATCGACCGTGCGCCTGCGCGATTATTACCGGATCGAGGACAGCACGGGCTGCCGCTACTGGATTTATCGCCACGGGCTTGCCGGAGACGGACGCGGCGGCGCGCCCGAATGGTTCCTGCAAGGATTGGCGGCATGACGTCAAATATCCATGCCTGAAGCGACATTAACTCCCGAACGCCGCCGCGCCGAGCCCGATGAGGAGCACAGCGCCCCGCCACGCGCCGCGTTTGTTGAGCTGGGGCTTGCCACGTGTTTCTCGTTTTTGCGCGGCGCATCAGACCCGGTTGATCTGGTCATCGCCTCGCGCGCGCTAGGCTATGATGCGCTGGGCGTGGCCGATACCAATTCGATGGCCGGGGTGGTGCGCGTGCACGGCGAGGCCAAGACGCTCAAACTGCGCCCGGTGATCGGCTGCCGGATCGAAACGGTCGAGGGGCTGGCGTTTCTCGCCTATCCGCAAGACCGTGCGGCTTATGGGCGATTGTGCCGGCTGATCTCGGCAGGGCGGATGGGCACGCTCGATGGCGGGTGGCAGGCCAAGGGCGTGTGCGAGATCAATCTTACCATGCTGGCTGCGCATGCGGGAGGCGTCCACCTGATCCTTCTTCCGCCGCGTGATCTGGAGCAGGCATTTACGATTGAAGTGGAGAGCAATGTGGTCCCCCTCCCGGTCCTGAAGCAGTCTTCCTTTGCTCGTCATGCTGAACTTGTTTCAGCATCCATCGCGCCGCCGCAGGCGTCTGTCTCGGGTGAGGAATGGACCCTGAAACAAGTTCAGGGTGACGAGTGCGGAGATGACGATTTCTCTACCATTAATCACTCTCAGGACCGGGAGCGAATTCCATTCACCACAGCTTTTCCTCAGCTTATCCCCCATCTTGTTCACAAGCTGCTCACGCTGCGCCATCTGGCTGCCAGCTATCTTTACACTGGCGACGATCTCGCGCGGATTGAAGCGCTGGCTGCCATGGCCAAAGCCAATAATATCAGCCTTCTGGCTACCAATGATGTGCTTTATCATGAAGCTGCACGGCGGCCTTTGCAGGATGTGATGACCGCTATCCGGCACAAGACCACTGTGGCGCGCGCGGGGCACTTGCTTCATCCTAATGCTGAACGGCATCTTAAATCGCCGCAGGAGATGGAGCGACTGTTTGAGCGCTGGCCTCAAGCGATCGAGGCGTCACGCGCCATTGCCGATGCCTGCACCTTCAGCCTTGATGAACTGCGTTATGAATATCCCGAGGAAATCTGCCCCGAAGGCCGCGAACCTCAGGCATGGCTTGAGGAGTTGACCCGGCGGGGAGCTGAGGATCGCTACCCTTCGGGGGTGCCCGAAAGTGTGCGCCTTACCTTAGCACGTGAACTGGCTCTGATCGGTAAGTTGAACCTCGCAACCTACTTTTTGACAATCAAGGATATCGTTGATTTTGCAAGGCAATGTGATCCCCCGATCTTGTGTCAAGGGCGCGGCTCTGCGGCCAATTCGGCGGTGTGTTATTGCCTTGAAATCACAGCGGTCGATCCCGCGCGGCATGCCTTGCTGTTTGATCGGTTCATTTCCGAAGAGCGCAAGGAGCCGCCTGATATCGATGTCGATTTCGAGCATGAGCGGCGCGAGGAGGTGATCCAGTATATCTATCGCCGCTTTGGCCGCCAGCGTGCTGGGCTCTGCGCCACCGTGATCCATTATCGCCCGCGCATGGCAATCCGCGAGGTGGGCAAAGCGATGGGCCTTTCGGAAGATGTCACCTCGGTGCTGGCGCGCACCGTGTGGGGCGGGTGGGGCACAGAAATTGGCGCAAAACATGTTGCCGAAACTGGGCTTGATGGCAAAGATCCTCACCTCAGGCGAGTTCTCAAGCTCACTGAACAGATGATTGGCATGCCGCGCCATTTGTCGCAGCACGTTGGCGGTTTTATCCTTACCCAAGGCCCGCTGACGGAAACGATCCCGATCGGCAACGGCGCGATGCCTGAGCGCAGTTTTATCGAATGGGACAAGGACGATATCGATGCTCTGGGCATCCTGAAAGTTGATGTCTTGGCGCTGGGCATGCTCACCTGCATTCGTAAGTGCCTCGATCTGCTGGGTGGGCATCATGGCCGCAATCTTACGCTGGCCACGGTCCCGCGTGAGGACCTGGAGACTTATGCCATGCTGCGCAAAGGGGATTCGCTAGGCGTGTTTCAGGTGGAAAGCCGCGCGCAAATGAACATGCTGCCGCGCCTGCGCCCACGCGAGTTTTATGATCTGGTAATCCAGGTGGCGATTGTGCGTCCCGGCCCAATCCAGGGCGATATGGTGCACCCTTATCTCAAGCGGCGACGCGGCGAGGAAAAGGTTGAGATTCCGGCCCCCGGTGCGGCGCACGGGCCGCCCGATGAGCTGACCTCGATCCTCGCGCGCACGTTGGGCGTGCCTATTTTTCAGGAA
>JBBRXQ010000316.1:0-3756 GCA_038238515.1 Sphingomonadales bacterium
GGCAATCGCATTTATGCAAATAAATAATGGCGAACTTCGCTTCAGTGCAACCGACTTAGTCGGCTATCTAAATTGTCGGCATTTGACGCAGCTGGAACACGCTGTCGCGCGAGGGGATGCAGACCGTCCAAAGTTTTTTGATCCTCTGCTTGAAGTGCTTTGGGAGCGCGGGAAGCAGCACGAACAGGCGTATGTCGAGCATTTGAAATCTCAAGGACTGAAAATCGTCCAAATCGAGGGCTTCGACATTACCGAACAGGCCATAGCAGCGACGGTCGCGGCAATGCAGGCTGGTGTTGATGTCATTGTGCAGGGTGCGTTGAAAAGCGGCGCGTGGGCGGGTCGAGCGGACATAATGCACCGCATCGACAGCCCTAGCAAGTTGGGCGCATGGTCTTACGAAGCAGCCGACACCAAGCTTGCGCGGGAGACTAAAGGCGGCACACTTCTGCAACTCTGTCTATATTCAGAGCTCATTGGCGAAGTCCAAGGTGTCATGCCCGAATACGCTAGCGTCATACCGCCCTGGACTGAATTTGTGCCAGAGCGCCACCGGATTGCCGACTTTGCTGCCTATCACCGACAGGTTAAGTCGGGTTTGGTCGGGACATTTGGGAATGCCAAACCGGCGCAAACCTATCCCGATCCTGTCAGCAATTGCGACGTGTGCAGTTGGAGTAGCCGATGTGCCAAACAAAGGCGCGATGACGATCATCTGTGTCTAGTAGCTGGCATATCGAGCGCGCATATTGCCGAACTCAAAGACCACGGCGTCACTACAGCAACACAACTCTCAGAATTGCCGCTGCCGCTCACATGGAAGCCAGAGCGAGGATCAACGGCATCTCTCGTTCGCGTTCGGGAACAGGCAAGAGTTCAGATTGAAACCCGCAACAGCGGCGAGCTGCGGTTTGAGATGCTCGCACTTGTGGCAGGGTTTGGATTGCACTGTCTGCCTGATCCTTGCGATGGCGACATTTTCCTCGATTTTGAGGGCGACTCTTTCGTTGGCGAGCACGGCCTTGAATATCTGTTGGGTTATCATTTTTCCGAAAATGGGGAGGCTCGGTATCATGGGCTTTGGGCAATGGATCGAACGGCAGAAAAAGCCGCCTTTGAAACCTTCATTGATTTCGTGACAGACCGCCTGAAATCTTCCCCCGGCCTGCATGTTTATCACTATGGCGGTTATGAAACAGGCGCACTCAAGCGATTGATGGGTCGATATGCTACGCGAGAGGACGAACTTGACCGCCTTTTGCGCGGTCAGGTTTTCGTCGATCTCTTAAGTGTGGTTAGGCATTCGGTGCGAGCTGGCGTTGAAAGCTACTCCATAAAAAAGCTTGAGCCGCTGTTTGGTTATGAGCGGGACGCAAGTCTGCCCGATGCAAACCTAGCACTTAACCGGCTGCAAGCGTGCCTTGAACTTAATGATGCTGCCGGGATTTTGCCTCAAGATCGGGATACAGTTGAGGCCTACAATCGCGATGATTGCGTCTCTACGAGGTTCTTGCGCGATTGGTTAGAAATCCAGCGAGCTGAGCTTATCGAAAAAGGCGCTGCGATCACTCGGCCTGAACCGGCAGAAGCCGCCCCCAGTGAAGGCATCGCTGAATGGCTGCAAATAATTATCCCCCTGATTGAGAAGCTTACCGACGGGGTGCCTGCCGATCCGTTGGAGCGAACATCCGAGCAGCATGGGAAATGGCTTCTTGCAAATCTGCTCGAATGGCATCGTCGTGAAGAAAAGGCGACTTGGTGGGAATATTACCGCTTGTGTGATCTTTCTGCCGAAGATTTGCTCGATGAGCGAAGCGGACTTTCAGGTCTAATTTTTATCGAAACCGTGGGCGGCACAGCCAAATGTCCGATTGATCGATATAGCTTCCCCGCACAGGAAGCTGATATCCGCCCCGACAAGGGTGTGAAGGCTGTTGGCGGCGCAAGCTTGGGGAGCATCGAAGATATCTCCAGGGAGTTGCGCACTGTCGACATCAAGAAGAGCGCAGCAATGGCCGCCGAACATCCAGACGCAATTTTCGTGCATGAATTCGTGCCGTCAAAACCCATGCAGGAATCTTTGGTAAGGTTAGCACGCTACGTCTGCGAGAATGGCATGTTTGATGGCAATTCGTACCGGGCAGCGCGCGATATGCTAATGCGCGTCGTCCCACAAATTGCGGATGGCACAGCAATCCGGCTTGAAGGAGAAAAGCCACTCGACGCTGGGGTTCGCTTAGCTCCGCTGATTGCAGCTGGTGTCTTGCCAATCCAAGGCCCCCCGGGCACCGGCAAGACCCATACTGGCGGGCATATGATTTGCGAACTCGTAAAGAAGGGCAAGAAGGTTGGTGTCGTCGCCAACGGGCATGATGTGATCCGCAACCTCTTAAATAAAGCGATTGAGTTCGCTAATGAAACTAACGCCGACGTTATGGCTATTCAAAAACCGAAAGGTGGGTCGAAAGAGGAAGCAACCGACCGGCTTCGCTTTGCTAAAAAAAATAATGGGGAGGTTTTCGCAGCCTTGGATGCGGACTGCAATGTTGCAGGGGGAACCGCATGGCTTTGATCGAGTGAAGACGCCTTTGAATGCCTTGACGCCCTGTTTGTCGATGAAGCAGCGCAAATGTCATTGGCAAATGTGCTTGCGGTTTCGCAGGCTGCCAAGACGGTTGTGTTGTTGGGTGACCCGCAACAACTTGATCAGCCCATGCAAGGCAGCCACCCTGATGGCACCGGCTGTTCGGCTCTCGATCACCTCCTATCTGGGAAACAAACCATAGCGCCGGATGAAGGTCTATTCCTCGATGTAACTTGGCGGCTCCATCCTGAAATATGCGCATTCACTTCAGAGCTATTTTACGAAAGCAAGCTCTCGTCGAAAGCGGAGACGAAAGAGCAAAGGATCGACGTGGCAAGCATAAATGGCAGCACTGGCCTTCGCTTTGTCCCAGTCGAGCATAAGGGTAATCAAAACTGCTCGCCCGAAGAGGCCGACGTTATTGCGAAACTGTTTAATGACATTCTGAATCAAGGCGCAACATGGACTGACCGAAATGGAGAGACGCACGCTATCGGTATCAACGACATTCTCGTCATAACGCCATATAATGCGCAGATGTTCGAGATTAAGCGACGCCTTCCTGACGCGCGGGTCGGGACGGTCGATAAGTTCCAAGGGCAAGAAGCGCCTATATCCATTTATTCTCTCGCGAGCTCTTCACACTCTGACGCGCCGAGAGGGATGGAGTTCCTTTACAGCCTCAACCGATTGAACGTCGCCACTTCTCGGGCAAAGTGCGTTACGATCCTCGTAGCCTCGCCACAGATTTTTGAAGCCGAATGTCGCACACCTCGCCAGATGCAACTTGCAAACGCTTTCTGTCGATATCTGGAGATGGCTGCATAATGGACTGATCACGGATTGGTTTTGGTTAATCGAGATTATTGACCTCACTCATGAATATGAATCATGGCAATCAAATCTCCCTCGTTGGCGCGGAAGCCGAACGGCAGCTTTTCAAAAACCCTTGCGTGGAACCAAATGGTTCGCACTTGGCCAGATTTTTGCCGTTCAATAAAGTAATGGCTACGTGATTATCCAAGCGAAATGATGGACAAAAACCACCCTCGCTGCCACATACAAATGTATGTTCAAACCGAAACTATCTGCGCGGAACCCTAATTTCTTCTGCACAGTTCCTACACAGGCAAATTATGTCGATATTTATCATGCAATATCAACATAATACA
>JBBRXQ010000317.1:0-3744 GCA_038238515.1 Sphingomonadales bacterium
CGCCAAGCCCGGTGTGCCACTGGTAACGCAATCCTATCCCCCCGGCCCCGCGCAATCGGTGGCCGAAACGGCGCAACGGCTCGGCGCGAACCTGCTCATGCGCGGCCAAGCGTGGCATGCCGTTGTGGGCGAAACCATTCAGTACCGCGACGCGCACGGCAGGCTAGACCTGCCGCTACCCACGCTGCCCGGCGCGCATCAAGCCGATAACGCCGCGCTGGCCATCGCCATGCTGCGCCACCAATCCGCGATCACCGTGTCCGAAGCGGCCATGCGCGCCGGGATCGTCGCTGCGCGCTGGCCCGCCCGGTTGCAAAGGCTGGGCAATGGTCCGCTTACCGCGCTGCTGCCGGGCCGCACTGTGTGGCTCGATGGCGGGCATAACCGCGACGCCGGCGCCGCCATCGCGCGCCATCTGGCGGGCGAACAACCGCTACACATCGTGATGGGCATGCTGGCAAACAAAGACCCCGGCGCCATCCTCGCCCCGCTGGCCGGCCGCGCGCTGTCGGTGTCCATCGTCCCTGCCCCTGGCCATGATGCGCACCGGCCCGCAGACTTTGCCCCCTTCACTCCCCTGCCCATCACCAGCTTTGCCAGCGTGCCCAAAGCGCTCGCCGCGCTGCCCCCGCAGGGCGACGTATTGATCGTCGGCTCGCTCTATCTGGCGGGCGAAGTGCTGCGGCTTAACCTAGAGCTACCAAACTAATCCCCCGCTCATCCTGAGCCTGTCGAAGGATCATTCTGGCCCTCTGCAACAGTGCCCATCGCCTGATCGACCAGCCCCGCCCGGCTCATCCACCAAAACAGCACAATGCCCGGCAGCGCCAAGACCGTTGTTAGAATGTAAAAGTTGGGATAGCCCATATCCTCGATCATCGCGCCCGCCGTAGTGCCGGTCACAAACCGCCCGATCACGCTCGCCCCCGCCGAAATCAGCGCATATTGTGCCGCGGTAAAGCGCAGATCGCAAAGCGCCGAAAAATAAGCGACCACCACCACCCCGCCAAAGCCCGAGGTGATGTTTTCAAAGCCAATCGCGCCCGCCATGCCCAGATTGGAATGCCCCGCCGCCGCCAGCGCCGCGAAGGAAAGGTTTGAAACCGCCATCAGCACCAGCGCGACCAGCATCGATTGCTTCAGCCCCAGCCGCGCAAACGCCACCCCGCCAATAAACACCCCGATCAGATAGGCCCAAAACCCAACGCCCACATCATACAGCGCGATCTCATCGTTGCTAAATCCTAGATCGTCAAACAACAGCCGAAAGGTCAGATTGGCCAGCGTATCGCCCACTTTGTGGATGAGGATAAACGCCAGCACCAGCCACGCGCCGTTGCGGCGGAAAAATTCCTGAAACGGCCCGGCCACCGATGTCCACAGCTCGGTCATGCCCTTGCGCCCCGCCGCCGCGCGGTGCCGCGCTGGCTCGCCCATCACCAGCGCGGTGATCATCGCGGGCAACACCAGAAATGCGCAGGCGACATAGGCTACGCTCCACCCATAGCGCGCCGAGAGGAACAGCGCGATCGCGCCCGCGCCAGCAGAACCTATCCGCCAGCCATATTGCGACATGCCCGATCCTGTGCCGAGCTGATAGGGTTTAAGCGTTTCAATGCGATAGGCATCGATCACGATATCAAATGTCGCGCCCGCCAATCCCACCAGCACCGCCGCCACCACCGTCGCGCCCAGATCTGTCGCCGGATCGACAAACGCCAGATTGACCACGCTGGCAAACACCAGCGCGCCCGCCAGCAGCATCCACGAAACCCGCTGACCCAGCCGCCCAATCCCCGGTAGCCGCACCCCGTCCACCAGCCAAGACCACAAAAATTTGAGGTTATACGCCAAAAACGCCAGCGCAAACGCGGTAATGGTGGATTTCTTTATCTCGTCTTGCGCCAGCCGCGTGGTCAGCGTCGCCCCGATCATCGCATAAGGAAAACCAGACGACATCCCCAAGAAAAACGCCGCCAGCGATTCCCGCTCAAGATAAGGTCGCAAAGACGAGACCCACCCCCGCGCTTCATTTGCTGCGTCCTGATTACTCACATCCGTCATCCGCGCCCCATTCGTTGCGAGATCACACTAGCGCCAAATCCGCCGAAGCCAATTCCAGTCCAGCCGAAACTGGTTGACGAAGTTGACACAGTCCTAAGGAGGTAACTCGGCGGGGGTTAAAGGCCTTGGCGCGGCGGATTGAGCGGAGGCTGTCGCTAATAGCTTTCATGTGCGTAGCTTTGCATTTTTGCGTCGATGTAGGAAAGTGTTCTTGTAGTTGAGGGATTTGGATGGGGATGGCGTGCAGAGGTTTACGCAACGTCACCGTAATTCCGATATGGCGACGCACTAAAGCATGCGTTTATAGCAAGCCTAGTTAAGAGCACCTTTCGACCGATCTGGGTCACCGTGATTGCGTCAGGAAACCCTTTGGGGCGGGCCGCATTTGGCCCAGCGCAGCGTTGCTAGTCAGGCACGATGCGCTGCATCGCTCCTATCCTCGCGCCTCGCGCTGAACCAAATGCGGCTCCGTCACGGTGATCCAGTTCGGCCGAAAGGTGCTCTAAGCAGGCCAAATATTAAGAGTGCACGTTGGCGTAAACTTCTTCCGGGTGCTTGTCGTCCGAACATCTTTTCCGGCAGAGATTGACCAGACTGTTGTTTGGCGGATGTCAGATTTTCCGCATCAACACATCCAGAATGTTCAAGCTTTATGCTAAAAAATCCGTAAACTTGAATTACGATGACAGGGCCGTACAGCCTGACCGCGCCACATGACATGTTATTTTCTATTCTCGATCAATAATGACCGAAATCAGCGTATCAACTTCGTCTCAAAATACCTCGAGAACAAACTTGCGCCCGCGCGGCTTAAATGATCGTCATCATAATAAAGTGGATCAGGCCCCGATACTGTAAAACACCGTCCACTCGACATGCTGCAAAACAGGTGATGCGGATAAACAACGGGCACATTCTCGTGAACGGCGACTTGCGCCAGCATTTTCAAATCCCGAACATGCCGATTTTGAAACCGCAGCAAGCTTGTTGTTGGCGGGGCAGCATTGCCGAGCCGTTTCGATTTCCATAGGTAATCGGGCACGCTCCACCCCACCTCTGGCACCGGGCCCACAATCACGACACGCTTCCCTGCCATCCGCAGCCGAACGATCATCCTTTCAAGTCCAGCCCGAAACTGGTCTAGTTTTGCGGCATCCAGCGGGGGAACGCTCAAATGATAGGCTTCTTCAACTCCCCCTTCGCCATTATCGAAAGCGCGCAATTCCAAGTGCCGGGCCCACCGCGCCACCAAAATCACCTGCTCCACCGAGCGGCTCGCACTGATCTTACGCGCGGCAATATCCATAAAATCCATGCACTCGCGCTCGCGCAGGCCCCCATACGTGCGCCCCAGGATCGGCGGGCAGCCCGAACGCCAAAGGGCCATCACCCCGGTTCGGGCACGGTTTGAGACTGGAATCAGTCCTTCGGAGATCGCGTAAGCGTGAGAATCGCCTAAAATGGCTATTTTTGGCAGCCAAAATTTCGCACCCCCGCATTTCGGATTGGCCAGAATGTCGCTTTGGCATTTCTCGCTCCGCTGCCGTTCGGCCACGTTCATATCCATCAGGCGCAGGGTCTGTGCCGAAAATCGCGATGGCCATCCCTGCCCCGCGCGCATGGCGATCCCGCCCGCGATCAGCAGCGCAGCAGCCATTGCTAGCCCGGCCATCACCCGCG
>JBBRXQ010000318.1:0-3740 GCA_038238515.1 Sphingomonadales bacterium
GAGCACTTTACGCTGGATCGCGCAGGCGATGATTGGACTTGGACCAACCGTCCGCTAGGGCTGCATCAACGGTTTCATTTTGGCAATGCCAGCAGCCTGCCGCAGCCACCGTTTGAATATATCACTCGGCAGGCACAGGGCGATTTTACGTTGCAGGATCAGCGCGATGGCACGCTCTATCTCGATGGCGGAATCGCCACTACGCAGGCCGATTGGAGCCTGTCATTCGATCTCGGGATGACATTCCACGAGTGGCATGGCCCGGTTCCGCTCGCACACCAAATGGAGGTGTTTGACCGCGCGCTTAGCTATCTGATGCGCGTGCGCTATGGCCATCCCGCGCGGCGGCTAAACTGGACGATGACTGTGAACCCCCGGCTCGACACCTCGCCCGAAAACTATCCAGTGTGGGGCCCCGATCGTACCATGTTGACGGCGGACAATATCGGCGAAACGTTGCACTTGCGGGTGGAATTTCAGTCATTCTATCGCCTGCCGCGCTCCAACGCGCTGCTTTTTGGCATCCGCGCCTATCTGGCCAGCATCGATGAGGTGGCGCGCGTGCCCAAATGGGGCCGCCGCCTGCACCGGGTGCTGCGCGATTTGCACCCCGAGATTGCAACCTACAAGGGTACCGACAGGTTTCGCGCGCTGGCAGTGGCGCATCTGGCAAAGGTGGACGATGGCGCGCTCACATCGCCGGGGATTGCGCCTGAAGTGGATGTTTTGCGCGACTAAACGACTTGCAGTTCGGCTCTGCTTATCGAGCGTAACCGGTCACGGCGATAAGCGGATCGCTCGTTGTGCCGTCGGCCAGCAGATCCACCCGGACGCCTGAAAACCCGGCACGCTCGAGGTAAAGCTTCACCAGCGCCGCATGACCATTCCTATCGAGCGAGCGCCAGATGGCCACAGCTTTGGTTGGAAAGCAGCGGTTTGAGAAGCTGACAATGAACGGCGCGCCGCCTGCAAGAACCCGGCGAATTTCGGCAAAGACTTCAGCGGGCCGCTGCAAATATTGGACGCCAACGCAGCACAGCGCGGCATCGAATGATTGATCTGCAATGGAGAGCATCGGGTTCTCGTTGAGGTTTTGCACAAGCCAATCTGTCAGGCGAGGATTGGAGCGCAGTTCATCCTCGTTCATGCCATGGCCGACGATTTTGGCGTAAGCGCGATCTTCGGGTAGATGGCTCACCCAACTCGACATCAGATCTAGCACACGGCCATCATGCGGCAGGAGCTTGCGATAAAATTCGGTGAGCGCCGTGGTCGCGCCATGATCGATATGCGTTACGAGCCGGGGCGGCGCATAAAACAATGAATCATCGCCCGGGTCCTGCTTCGCAAAGGCGCCTTCGGGTAACTCTGGGTATGGCTTGTGGCCCATTCAGCCTCCAAATGGGAGTGTTAATTCATATTCTTGCCGTGACGCGTTGCGGGCCCAAACGTCAACTGATCAAGAGGGCGTTAGCGATTTGATCATTCCACGCGTAGCCTAACGGGAAGATGACATTGCGATTGTTCATGATCCTAACGGGGATCGCCATTTTGGGAGCATGCAAGATGGCTACGCCAGAGCCGCCGTTTACCGTTACGCTTTCCCAAGGTGCGTGCGAGGTGCGCGATTATCCCGCCATGGTTGTGGCGGACGTCTCAGTAACAGGTGATCGCCGCACGGCGGCCAGCAAAGGTTTTCGGCTTCTTGCTGGCTATATTTTTGGCGGCTACATAAGCAAGCGCCGCATCGCAATGACCGCGCCAGTCATTCAGGTGCGCGGCGCCGGCGAGAAGATCGCGATGACTGCACCAGTGTTGCAGTCAGGTGGCAGCGGCACGTGGATGATAAGATTTATAATGCCGAGCGGATCTGTGCTCGCAGAACTGCCAACGCCCAATAACGCAGCCGTCAAGCTTCGCAACCTACCGCCACAGCGCCAAGCAGTAATCCGGTTCAGTGGACTTGCTTCGCAAAGCGACGTAGCCGTAAATTCCCAAAAGCTGACTCAATTTATTGCTGCTCAGCATCTAGCGGCGATAGGTCCGCCGTCATTAGCGCAATATGATCCGCCTTGGACGCTCTGGTTTATGCGGCGCAATGAAGTGATGATCCCAATCGGGGTGGCTGGGCGTTAGGATCGAACCTGCGCTCTGGGATTAACCCCGATTGTTGATGTACGAAATCAGCGATTCGGCCTCTTCAACATGTTTATCGATCCGCGCGCGAACGACATCGCGCACGCTGATGATGCCGACGAGCGACCCTGCGTCGAGCACCGGCAGATGGCGGAAGTAGCCCTTATCCATGAGTTCCATGGCATCATTGATCGTGGTCTCGGGCGTGACAATGGTGACGTTGGGCGTCATCACATCGCAGGCGGCCAGCGTCTCAAGTTCGGGGCTTTTTGCGGCAAGCGCTTTCACGATGTCGCGTTCGCTTACAATACCAACCAGATCTCCCGCCTGATCGCGCACCAAAACCGCACCGATCCGCCGCGAGGCGATGGTGGTCACAATTTCCATCAACGGGGTTTCGGGCAGCACGGAAACGATGGTGTTGCCTTTTTCACGCAGGATGGATGCAACGTTCATAGATTAAATCCTTAAAAAATAGTGACATAAACGAAATTTTCACAGTGAGCGCGCTTTGTGCAGTGCGCCGCTAGGTTACTACTCGCTTACGCCGATACTGACTATGCTATCGCGGAGATTCACTTGATATCCGAATGATTGCGCAGAAGCGCGCAAAAATTGCACACCGCACTAAAGAACGGACGTAGACGGGATTGGTGCAATCAGGCTTGGCTGGTTCGCTGGCAGGCATCGCAAAAATCTGCATGTCGTTTTTGTTTATGTGAACGGCGTTTTTAGCCATTGCACAGCAGCGTGCCGCGCTTAGCATCAAACGATGCGTTACTCAATTTTTTCGCTCGCGCGGCAAGCGCTTGGCGGCCACAAAGGCTGGGGACCGGCTTGGCGCGATGCCGCGCCCAAGGCTGGGTATGACGTAATCATCATCGGCGGCGGCGGGCACGGGCTAGCGGCGGCATTTTATCTGGCCAAGATTTTTGGCATTGCCAATGTTGCGGTGGTGGAGCGCGGCTGGATCGGTGGGGGCAATGCTGGACGGAATACGACAATCATTCGCTCAAACTATCTGCTGCCTGGGAACGAGCCGTTTTACGAATGGTCGATGAAGCTGTGGGAAGGTCTGGAGCAAGAGCTCAATTACAACGCGATGATCAGCCAGCGCGGGGTGCTCAATCTGATCCACAGCGATGCGCAGCGCGATGCTTATGCCCGGCGCGGTAATGCGATGCGGATGCATGGGGTCGATTGTGATCTGCTCGGCGTGGACGCGGTGCGCAAGATGGCGCCGTTCCTCGATTATGAGCAGGCGCGCTTTCCCATCATGGGCGGGCTGCTCAGGCACGCGGCGGCACCGCGCGGCACGATGCGGTGAACTGGGGCTATGCCCGCGCGGGATCGGCGCTGGGCGTAGATATTATCCAGAACTGCGAAGTGACCGGATTTCTGACCGACAATTCTGGCGCGGTGACGGGCGTTGAAACGACGCGCGGGCCCATTCGTGCGGAGAAAGTAGGTATGGCGGTGGCGGGGCGTTCTTCGCAATTGGCGGCCAAGGCGGGGCTGCAGCTGCCAATTGAAAGCCATGTGTTGCAGGCGTTTGTGTCCGAAGGGCTGAAGCCGCTGATCCCCGGCGTGATCACCTTTGGCGC
>JBBRXQ010000319.1:0-3731 GCA_038238515.1 Sphingomonadales bacterium
AGCGTGGAGGCAATTTGCATTACGCGGCTGGACGCTTGAAACGCCTGCTGAAAGCGCAGAAGATTGGCCGCCTCGGTATCGAGATTGACCGCTGACTGCGACGAAAGCGTAATGCGCGCGGAATCCGAAATGGTCTTGAGCGCATCGCGGGTAACCGTGCGGCCCGCCACAGTTGCGGAAACATCAAACAAAATGCCATCCATGCGCTTGGCGGGATTAGTGGTTGCCAGCGCCGCCTGCAAAGCTGTAAGATTGGCAGCGTCGCGGCTTTTGGCAGGAGCGCCGGCGGGCGCTGTGGCGATTTTCTTGCCGTCGTTGGTGACAAGCGCAAAAGTCGCTGCGCTGGTGCCTGAGAGCAGGTTCTGCCCTGCACTCCCGTCAAGCGCGACGCCCCCCGCCTGCGCGGAGTTTACTGTCGTCACAATATCACGGGCTAGGCTGTCCAGATCTGTGTGCAGCTGCGTAAGCTTATTTAGCGCCAGCGCGCGGCCTGCAAGCGAACCGCCGGTCAAGGTTGTTGGGGTGCCATTGAGCGCAAAAGTGACCGTGCCGTTGGCAGCCGTCGCCATTGTCATCGTGCCAGAGGTGCCGCCGGTAACGAGCGCTGGGCCGGTCGGCCCGCCAAGGCGCACTTCAACTGTGCCATCTGAAGCAAAAGTGGTGTCCAAGTTGCCGAATTCGCTCAGGTTTGAAAGAAATCGGTCGCGCTGGTCGAGCAGCAGAGTCTGATCGCTGCTGGCATCGGCAGCGCGGGCAAGGCGAAGATTTGTGCGGCCAAGTTCGGCAGCGAGCAACGTAACCTGATTGACCCCATCGGTCGCTTCAAAGCGCAGGCCGTTGCCCACGGCATCGAGCTCTTGCGCCGCAACCTGAAAGGTTGCGGTCATCGTCCGCGCGCTTTCGATCACCGAGGCGCGCAGAGCGGTGTCGGTTGTGTCTTCCTTCAGCTTTTGCAGCGAGGATTCAAAGCCAACGATCGCGGGATAAACATTGGAACGTTCAAGCGCGGATTCGGCGTTCTGAAGGCCAATGACTTCAGCTTCGGCGCGCGCGGTGTCTGCGCCTGTCCGCCGCACTTCAGCCTGACGAAAGGCATCGACATTGCGCATCACGCGATCAACGCGCACCCCCGAGAGCGAGATGTCGCGGGGATTTTGATTGTAGCCAGTCGCGCCTACTTCGGCAAAACCGATGCTACGCCGCACATAGCCTTCGGTGGAGGCATTGGCGATGTTTTGGCTGGTGATATCGAGCGCACTGCGCGCCGCTTTGGCACCGCTGAGGCCTATCGACATAAGGTC
This sequence comes from Sphingomonadales bacterium, assembly GCA_038238515.1. Taxonomy (GTDB): domain Bacteria; phylum Pseudomonadota; class Alphaproteobacteria; order Sphingomonadales; family Sphingomonadaceae; genus Novosphingobium. Next base: position 1,302 of record JBBRXQ010000319.1, read on the forward strand.
GGATGACATTGCGCTTAGCCTTTCCCTGTTGCTGCACCAGCATCTGAACCCGATGCTGAAGTGGAGGCAGGGCCAGATGCAGGCAGGGCGCGAGCCAATTGGACTTCCAGTTGCCGGGCAAGACCAAAGGCACCCGTGCTTGCGGCGATTTCGGCAAAACGCTCATCGCGCATTTGGGTGAAGGTAGCGTTTGCCTGACTGCCAAAAAGGTCCTTACCGCCGAGACTGGATTGGCGCGCGCTGGCCAAAATCTGGCGCACGAAGATCGCCTCAAAGCCTTCGGCGGCCTTGCGCAAGCTTGCCGACTGCGGGCTTTGCAGCGTTGCAGCCGCATGAACTGGCGTGACCGCGCTCATATGATTTCCATTTCGGCGCGCAGCGCCCCCGCTTGCTTAAGCGCTTCGAGAATTGCAACCAGATCAGAGGGTGTCACGCCCAGTTTGTTAAGCGCATCAACCAGCGATGACAGGCTGGCTCCTGGCTTAAACAGCGCAACGTGCGCTACCGGCTCATCGAGCGAAATCTGGCTGGAGGGGGTAACGGCGGTCTGCCCTCTGCTGAACGGAGCGGGCTGCGAGACTTGCGATTTCTCGTCGATCTTGACCACGAGCTTACCGTGGCTGATCGCTGCAGGCGAGAGCCGCACGGCGCTGTTGATCACAACTGTGCCGGTGCGGCTGTTGATGATAACACGCGCGGGCGTTTCCGCAGGAACCACTTCGATCATTTCGATGGCCGCCATCATGCTGGCACGCGCATTGCTGCCATCTGCCAACCTGAGCGCGAGCGTCATCCCGTCATCGACAAGCGCGGTGCCGGGAAAGCGCCCGTTGATGGCATCGCGCACGCGCGCAGCCGTTAGAAAGTCAGCCGTGAACAGGTTCCAACGCAAAGTTTCGCCGCTGTCAAAGCCAGTCGCCACCGCGCGTTCGACACTCGCGCCTTCGGCAATCCGGCCGACGGTGGGGATATTAATGTTAACTTGGCTGCCATCCTTGGCGCTGACGCCCAATCCGCCAACCGCGAGATTGCCTTGCGCCATGGCGTAGATTTGGCCGTCTGCGCCATAAAGCGGCGCAAGGATCAGCGCGCCACCGCGCAGCGATTTGGCCTTGCCCATCGTCGAGATGGTGACATCGATGCGCTGGCCAGGTTTAGCAAACGCGGGAAGATCGGCGGTAATCAACACAGCGGCTGCGTTTTTGAGGCCAGGCGAGACGCCGGGTGGCAATTGCACCCCTAGCCGCCCTGAAACGCCGCGCATCGCTTGCGTCAAATATTCAAGATTATCATCGCCGGTGCCGGGCAGCCCCACCACCACGCCGTATCCGGTCAGTTGGTTGGTCCGCACGCCCTGAAATGCGCCAAGATCGCGGACTCGATCAGCCAGCGCGAGTTGCGGTGCAAGCGCGAGCCACATGGCGGCGAGCATATGCGCGATGCGGGTCATCACGGAGCTCAAAACGGAGAGACCATGTTAAAGAACTTGCTGAACCAGCCTTCGCGGCTGGCGCGCCCTACCGATCCGTTTCCGGTATATTCGATCCGCGCATCGGCCACTTGAGTCGAGCGGACATTGTTGTCGACATCGATATCGCCCAACCGGATGATCCCCGAAATCTGCACCCATTCCTGACCTTGGCTCAACAACAAGCGCTTTTCTCCTTTGACGAGAGCAGTGCCATTCGGCCTAACCTCGGCGATGGTAACGGTAACATCGCCGCCGAGCGTGCTCGTCTGCGTGGCAGTTCCCTGACCATTGAACGACGAGCCGCCTGAAGCATTAAGGGCAAAGCGGCTGAGGAATGAGGCGATCCCAGTGGCCGGAGGCACCACATTCACAGCGCCGTTTTTCTGAGTTTTCCCAGCGGCCGATTTCGAACTGGTGAGTTGTTCGACCAGCAGGATGGTGACCGGATCGCCGACCGCTCGCGCGCGACGACCTTCAGCCAATCCAGCATATCCCGCCGCAACATTGAAAATACTGCCGTCTGCGATGCGCGGCGGTGCCGGTGTCGGCAGCGTGGCAGCGAAACCGGGGACCGCCTGGCTGCGTGCGCCGACAGGCGAAGGCAAAATCAGCAGGATCGCAAAGATTGCCATCGGCAGGCATTGCTGCCAGCCGAGTTTGAGGCCCGACGGCGGAACATCGAACACCGCATCAAAAGGCGCCTGATGCGTGATCATAGGGTCTGGTTCGCATTCTGGAGCATTTCGTCGACGGCTTTGATCATCTTTGAATTGATCTCGTAGGCACGCTGGCATTCGATCATATCGACCAGTTCTTCGACGACATTCACATTAGAGGCTTCGAGGAAGCCCTGACGGATATGGCCACGCCCGAGTTCGCCGGCCACGCCCACTTGCGCAGCGCCGCTGGCGGCAGTCTCACGCAAGAAGTTATCGCCGGTGGATTGGAGGCCCGACGGG
>JBBRXQ010000320.1:0-3730 GCA_038238515.1 Sphingomonadales bacterium
CGACGTTGAATTCACGGCAGATGCGCCATAAAGGCAGATCATGACCACACTCGCCGTCGCCGCCCTGCAGCTCGCGCTAAACGCCGATCTAGCCACCAACATCGGCGCGGTCACCGCTCTGATCGAACAGGCGGCGGGGCAGGGCGCGCAAGTTGTTCTCCCACCAGAGCTTTTCGCTGGGCCTTATTTCTGCACGGTGGAGGATGAAGCGCTGTTCGCGCTGGCGCATCCGCTGCACGATGATCCTTCGGTTGCCGCGATGCGGGGGCTGGCGGCTGCGCTCAAAATTGCCATCCCCACCAGCTTTTTTGAGCGCGATGGCCACCACTATTACAATACCATGGCGATGATCGGCCCTGATGGCGAGATTATGGGCACCTATCGCAAAAGCCACATTCCTGATGGCCCCGGCTACGAGGAAAAGTATTATTTCCGCCCGGGCAACACTGGATTCAAGGTGTGGGATGTGTTCGGCGCGCGCATCGGCGTGGGGGTGTGCTGGGATCAATGGTATCCCGAATGCGCCCGCGCGATGGCGCTGATGGGGGCCGAAGCGCTGTTTTATCCCACCGCAATCGGCTCTGAGCCGCAAGACGCCAGCTTCGATACCAGCCGCATGTGGCGGCGCGCGATGATCGGCCATGCTGTGTCAAATTGCATGCCCGTGATCGCGGCCAACCGCATCGGCACCGAGCCGCGCGATCAGCATTTCTATGGCCACAGCTTCATTGCAGATCAGTGGGGCGATTTCCGTGCTGACTATGGCGCGCAGGAAACCGGCGTTCTCGTGGCTGCGCTCGATCTGGCAGAGGCCGCGCGCCACCGCGCCGGGATGGGTTTCTTCCGCGATCGCCGCCCCAATCTCTACGCGCGCCTCGCCCAAGATATCTAGGCTTGGCCCAGCAGCGCTATCTCATCGCGCTCGGCTCAAACCAGCGCCATGTCCGCTTTGGCCTCCCGCGCAGCGTGCTGCGCGCCGCGCTGATCGCGCTCCAAGCGGTGGGGCTAGAGCTTGAGGCAATCTCGCCAATCATCGAATCGACGCCGCTCGGTCCCTCGCATCGCCGCTATGCCAATGCCGTCGCCGTGATCACCTGCCAGCATGGTCCGCGCACGCTTCTTGCGCTGCTTCAGCAGATCGAGCGCCGCTTTGGCCGCAAGCGCATGGGCCAGCGCTGGCGCGCGCGCACGCTCGATCTCGATGTGGTGCTATGGGAGGGCGGGATCTGGGGCGATCAAGTGCTCACCATTCCGCACCCAGAATTCCGCCGCCGCGCGTTCGTGCTCGGCCCTGCCGATGCGATTGCCCCAAATTGGCGCGACCCCGTCACTCATTGCACCTTACGGCAATTGCGCTCTGGCTTGACCCGCAAGAGCGCGGCCCCTAGATGACCGCTTCGCAGCGCAAGCGCGGGCCCTTAGCTCAGTTGGTAGAGCACGTGACTTTTAATCACTAGGTCGCTGGTTCGAATCCAGCAGGGCTCACCATATTTAACTCATACCAATCTCAGATGCTGGCAAGCAAACATTCGGCCTAGCAAACACGCGGTAAATTAAGTCATAGTAATCCGTGGGGGCATTTTATGCTTGTAGCTTGCGCGCCCAAATCAAATGCTGCGGTGCGCTTTGCTGGGGCAAAAACGCTAGCAGCATTTCTGGTTTGATTCCCACCCCATCGCTGCGCGAAACTGCTGTCTATATTGGTGCCGGCCCCGCCAGTCATTTGTATCCTGGCAAGAAAGAGCGCGCAATTCTAGCTTGAATGGGTTTGTCGATAGGGCTTCCTGTGGCCCATGATAGTTATCGAATCGAACGTGAGCGGCAAGCACGCTCTGCTTGCGGCTGTCGATATAACTTTGTGAGTCGACCATATGCGCTGCGCATGAATTAGCTGACGTCCCCCCTGTTTTTTCTGCGGTTTGAGCGAGAGTTTTCTGGCCCTTTGTCGCCTTTGGAAAGGGAGCTGGAACAGGAAAAAGTCGCCTCCCACAGACGAGCAGATCGCGTTCACGCTAAAGCAGACCGAGACGGCAGCGGCATCGGCAGGATTAGAAAGTGAGCCGTCCTCACAAATCGCTTGCTGGCTTACGCCGATCTAATATGTTGGAACTTCAGCCATGAATTCGGCCGAATGAATGCCGGATAATAACCCATCGGTTGGATGAAAAAGGGAGGGCGAACTGCACGTCGGCCTCTGGTCGCATCCGGGTGAAAACAGGGGTCACGCGATCACAAACTTTGCCAGCGTGGCTGCACAATGGACAAATTCCGGGTTTGTTTCCGGGGGGAGAACGCATATTCTGGCCGCTCATTCACTTTGCTTGACGATACGTTGATGAAAATGCGTCGCGCTGCCTCTCTTGCTAAGACGATCTCAGCTGCCCAGGCCGCAAACCTTGTGCAGCCGGGCATGTGGCTGGATTATGGCGGCTCATTAAGCCAGCCCGACGCGTTCGATCGTGCGCTCGGGGACCGCATCACCGAATTATCCGACGTGAAGATTCGCAGTACGTTATCGATGCGCCCGCGTTTGGCCATTGAGAAGGATCCAGAAGGTAGGCATGCCCATCTGTTTAGCCTCCACATGAGCGGCTATGACCGGCAATTGCATGACAAAGGACGATGCAGCTATATTCCGCTTAACTTGGGTGAAGGGCCAGATTTGTATCGCCGCTTCATGGAGCCGGTCGACATATTGATCGTGAAGGCGCGGCCACTGGAAGACGGGTACTTTAACCTGGGTCCCACCAACGTGTGGATGCGCGCTGTTGTGGAACGAGCTCGCCTGGTGATCATTGAGACGTGCACGGCGATCCCGCATGTCTACGGTGAAGGCACCGGCATCCACCTCAGCGAAGTCGATTACGTCGTCGAAGGCGATAATGCCCCCATTCCCGAACTGCCAAACCCTGCGCCGACAGCGGTGGACAGCGCCGTAGCCCGGCTGATCATCGGCGAGATTGAGAATGGGGCCTGCCTGCAGATTGGTATTGGCGGTATGCCAAACGCCGTGTGCGGCCAGTTGGCGAACGCCGGTATTAAGGATCTAGGCGTCCATACCGAAATGATGACCGACGGGATCGCAGACCTGTATCGCGCCGGGCTGATCACCGGTGCGCGCAAGAAGCTCGATCCAGGCAAAATCGTCTACACCTTCGCCGCTGGTTCGAGGGCACTTTACGACACACTCGACCGTAACCCCGATATGCTTTGCTGCCCGACTGACTATACAAATTTGCCGCACCTGATCATGCAAAACCCGCGGACCACGGCGATCAACAGTACGACGCAAATTGATCTGACCGGGCAGGCCGCTTCTGAATCGGATGGTAACCGGCATCTGACGGGCACGGGCGGACAAGCACAATTCGCACGCGGGGCTTATGCGTCGGAAGGTGGAAAATCCTTTATTTGCATGTCCTCGACCTACAACAAGAAGGGCGAGCGGCGCAGCCGGATCGCTTTCAACCTCACCGAGGGCAACATCGTCACCACGACGCGTGCTGACATGATGTATGTCGTAACTGAATATGGGATCGTGAACCTTAAGGGAAAGTCAGTCCCGGAGCGGGCGCGGGCGCTGATCAATCTCGCGCATCCGGATTTCCGCGAGGGGCTTGAGCGGCAGGCATATGAGCACCGGTTGATTCCACGCGGCTTCACCTTTAACAATTCGGTGGCGGGACCCGACGAAGTTCGCTGAAAGAAGAATGTTGGCTGAGAAAATTGC
>JBBRXQ010000321.1:0-3724 GCA_038238515.1 Sphingomonadales bacterium
CGCAGGCGCAGGCGCAAAAGTGCTGGTAACGGGCCGCAAAGAAGCACCGCTTGCCGCGCTGGCGGCTGAAATCGGCGGCGATTGGATGCTGTGCGATCTAACCAGCAAGGCTGATGTCGAAGCGCTGGCTAGCGAGACCGTGGCGCGTCATGGCCGTGTTGATGTCGCGGTCAATGCCAGCGGCTGGGGCCTGCTAAAATCGATGCACGAGATTACCGAGGACGAGCTTGAGCAGATCATTGCGCTGCAATTCAAAGGCGTGCATTATTTTCTCAGCGCGTTTGTCCGTGCGATGCCAAATGGCGGCTCGCTGGTGCAGGTTTCCTCGGCAACAACCCAATGCATCATCGATGATCACGCTGCCTACATCGGCACCAAGGCAGGCTCAGAGGCGCTGATCCGCTGCGTCGCCAATCAATATGGTTCGCAAGGTATTCGCGCCAACGTGGTCTCGCCCGGTCTTACGGAGAGCCCGATGACTGCGGGGGCTTATGCCGTGCCCGGCCTTGTTGCGGCATTTACCAAAAAGTATCCGCTGGGCCGCGTCGGCACATCGCAAGACATCGCGCAGGCGGTGCTATGGCTGGCCGATGAGGGTTCGTTCATTACTGGCCAAAACCTACAGATCAATGGAGGCCTAACTTTGCGCGGCAATCCCGGCCAAGCCGACATTGGTGCGTCTGTTGGCGCAGCAATAGCGGCAGCGGCTCAGAACTAACGGAGCAGGCTACGGCGGCGGCATAAGCTCTTTTAACCAGCAGCCGCCATCTGCTCTCGGATTTGAGCGCGCAGAACATCCTTGCGGATTTTGCCCGAGGCGGTGCGCGGCAAGTCCGCCACAAACACCACGTGTTCGGGCGCTTTTTGCTTGGCAAGTCCAGAGCCGATCACAAATGCTGCAACCTCCTCAAAGGTCAGCGCAGCGCCTTCGTGCGCGATAACAAACGCGCAGATCCCTTCGCCCAGCCGCGCGTGCGGCATAGAGACGACGCTCGCCTCGCGGATCGCGGTGTGCTTATGCAGCACATCCTCGATCTCTTTGGCGCTGATGTTTTCGCCGCCTCGAATGATCAGATCCTTCTTGCGCCCGGTGATTACCAGCGCGCCGTCCGCGCGCACATGGCCGATGTCGCCAGTGGCGAAATAGCCATCGGCATCAATCGCCTCGGCGGTATGAGCGGGATCAGCATAGCCAAGGAACATCGCCGGGCCGCGCGCCAAAATCTCACCGTCGCCGCCATCAGCTACCGGCTGCCCGGCTTCATCCACAATCCGCAGCTCATAATCGTTAGCAATGCCATCGGTCTCTGCCGCCGCCTCTGGCGAAATTTCAGGCATAAAGCCTTGCGAAACGAGCGGCACTTCTGAGCTGCCATACACCCGAAAAGCGCAGGCATTCGCAAGGCGCTTGTTCGCGCCGTGCACGAGTTCAGCTGGAACCGCCGCGCCGCCGCAGGCAAAGCGGCGAAAGCTGGGCAATGTGCTGCCCGATGCCGCCGCCGCGTCGCACAGCTCCTGCAGAAACGGCGTCGCCGCGACCGTGGAGGTGACCGCGTAACGATCGATCAGTTCTACCGCGAGCTTGGCATTCCATGCCTCCATCAATAGGGTGCGCTAGCCAAGCACAAATGGCTTTTCGAGGCCCCCGCTATAGCCGCTGATATGCGTGACGGGGGAGGGCATCAGCGTGACATCCTGCTCGCCCGTCGCGCTGTTTTGCGCACTGGTCCGGGCGACCCGGTATAGCGTATTAGCCGAATGCAGCACGCCCTTCGGTTTGCCAGTGGTGCCCGATGTGTAAAGCAGCAGCTTCACTGCGTTGGGATCAACTTCGGGCAGCGCAAAGCTCAGCGTGCGGCCGTGCTCGATCAGCGCGGAATAGCTATCAGGCGCGTTCACCGGGCGGACCAGAATAACGTGCTCAAGCTTAGGCAAATCGGGCCTGATCCGCTCAACCATCGCGGCAAAATCGTAATTGCGAAAGCTTTCGGTGACGAAGAACGCGCGCGCTCCGCCATCGGCGAGCATTTGTTGCACCTCGCGGTCGCGGTAGATCGGCACAATCGGGCTGATGACAAAACCGCCGAGGCTTGCGGCAAGGTTGATCACCGCCGCCTCGGTCCAATTGGGCACCTGAAACCCGATCACATCGCCGCTTTGCAGGCCCATCTCGATCAGGCTGCGCGCCAGCGCTTCTCCATCGGCTAGCAAGCTGGCATAGGTCGGCTGCGCGGGATCAGTTAGAAACACGACGGTGTCGGGCTCGGTTGCCGCGCGCATCCGCGCGTGATCGCCCAGCGTCTTGTTTTCCCACATCCCGGCATCTGCATACCGTTGCAGATGCCGGGGGAGGCCCTGTGCCGCGATCACAGCTTCAGCAGCTGTTTGCCGCGATTGGCTCCGCTAAACAGGCGTTGCAGGGTATCAGGTGCATTCTCAAAGCCGTGCTGAATGTCCTCCTGATACTTAAGCTGGCCGTTGTTGACCATCTTCACCATGCGCGCCCGAATGGCTGGGAATTCAGATGCCCAATCGAGCACGATGAACCCTTCCATCCGTGCGCGGCGAAACACGAGATTGAAATAGTTTTCGGGGCCAGCGGGCATCTTGCCGGTTTCATAGCGGCTGATTCCGCCGCAGATAACAACGCGCGCGGCGGTGGCGATACACGAAAGCATGTCGTTCAGGATCGTCCCGCCGACGTTGTCATAGATTACGTTCACGCCGTCGGGCGCGAGCTCTTTCAATTGCTGCTTGATCGGCCCAGCTTTGTAATCGATCGCATGGTCATACCCGGCTTCTCCGGTGAGCCAGGCGCACTTTTCAGCGCCGCCCGCAATGCCGATCACGCGGCAACCGGCAATCTTCGCCAATTGGCCCACGATCGATCCAGTTGCGCCCGCAGCGCCCGAGACAACCACGGTATCGCCCGCAATCGGCTGGCCCACCTTAAACAGACCGCACCATGCCGTAACGCCGGTGGTACCCAGCACAGAGAGCATGGCGGTGGCCGGCAGGCCCGCTGCGGCCGGATTGAGCCCTTCGCCGGTCGAAACCAGATATTCGGTCCAGCCGATCGAGCCAGCCAGTTCGGTGCCCACAGGATACTTGCCGCCGTTACTTTCCACCACTTCCATAATGCCCGAACCGCGCATGAGATCGCCAATGGCCATCGGCGCGACATAGTCGGCGACATTCTCCATCCAGCCCTTCTGCGCTGGATCAAAGCCAAGATACTTAGTCTTGAGCAGCATTTCGCCGGGGCCGGGGGTGGGGATATCACACGTCACCAGCTTGAAATCGTCGGCCACAAGGCTCCGACCGTTAGGATGTCCGTTTAGCAACCATTGGCGCATTTGAGTCACGATATGCTCTCCTCTGGCGCCTTAGTGGAGCATGGGGCGGCGCTTTTCTGCTATCGAAATTGAGCGGCGCAGCGCTATGCACACAAAGACCAGTTGCCCATGCGGGCAGAGCATCGCAATCAAGCTGCGAAAATGTGGCGCAGCGCCAATCTAACCGGAGTTAAACTGAAAATGCCCCAGAACAGACGCTTTCTGCTGGTTCGCCGCCCCGATGGTGCGCCCGTTGCCGACGATTTCCGGCTTGAAACCGCGCCCACGCCTGTTCTTGCCGAAGGCGAGTTCTTGATCCGCAATCACTATGCCTCGCTCGACCCAGCGATGCGCGGCTGGATGGATGATGAGCCTTCGTACATGCCGCC
>JBBRXQ010000322.1:0-3712 GCA_038238515.1 Sphingomonadales bacterium
GCCCTCCCAGCGCCTGATGATCGGGTTCGCTTTGCGCCTGACTTTGGTCAGCGGTTTATCGTAACTGTCGATACCGAAGAAGAGTTTGACTGGAGCAAGCCGCTTGCGCGCACGGGCCACAGCCTAAACCATGTCCCCGAACTGGCAAAATTTCAGAAGTTTTGCGAGGAGTTCGGAATAGTTCCGATTTACCTAATCGATTATCCGGTGGCTTGCGATCCGGCCGTTATAGAGGCGCTGGGCGAAGCCGTCAGCGCGGGCCGCGCCGAGGTGGGCGTGCAGCTCCACCCTTGGGTAAGCCCACCGCATGACGAAGATGTGACCAACCACAACAGCTATGCCGGGAATCTTGCCCCGGAGCTTGAGGCCGCCAAGTTTGCGCAATTGCATGCCGCGATCGCCGCAGCTTTTGGCAATGCTCCACAGATTTATCGCGCGGGGCGCTATGGCATTGGCCCGGCGACAGCACAGATCCTGACCGACAACGGCGTCACCATCGACACCTCAGTGCGTTCGCGGTTTGACTATAGCACAGGCGGCGGGCCCAATTTTCGCGATCATCCGGTCGTGCCGTGGTGGATAGACAAATCCAAGGGACTGCTGGAATTGCCCCTGACCACAGTGTTCTGGGGCATCTTGCGCCGTCAGGGCCATTGGCTTTACCCTAAAATGTGGCGCGCACCGCGGTTGCGGGGTTTGCTGGCACGAATGGCGCTGCTCGAACGCATTCCGCTCACTCCAGAAGGGGTCAGCATGTCCGAAGCGATTAAAGGTATCGACATCGCGATTGATGAAGGTCTGCCGCTGCTGGTTTTTTCATTCCACAGCCCGTCCTTGGCTTCGGGGTATACGCCCTATGTTCGCACGCAAGCCGAGCTTGATCTGCTTTACAGCTGGTGGCGCGGTGTGTTTGAGTACCTGCAAAAGCGCAATATCAAACCCGCCTGCGTGCGCGATATCTTGGCTGCCGTGCAAAGCTAGACTGCTTGCCAAGCCTCAAGCTGGGCATTAACGCCAACCTATAGTGGGCCTGTAGCTCAGTTGGTTAGAGCTGGCCGCTCATAACGGCTAGGTCGCGGGTTCAAGTCCTGCCGGGCCCACCACTTGATCCTAAACTGTGCGCCATCAAGCCCGAAGGCCCATGATCGCGCCTGCATCGATTGTTGAGCTTTCAAGGCTCGCTACGGGCCATGCGCAATAATCCGCAGCATAGTAGGCACTGGGCCGATGATTGCCTGATACGCCAACGCCGCCAAACGGGGCGGCCGAACTCGCGCCGGTGGTTGGCCGGTTCCAATTGACCACGCCTGCGCGCGATCCTGACCAGAACTGATCGTAAAGAGCCGCATCGCCGCCGAGCAAGCTGGCGGCAAGGCCAAACCGGGTGGCGTTGGCCGCCGCCATCGCGGCATCGAAATCGGCCACGCGGATGACCTGAAGCACCGGTCCGAAAATCTCTTCATCTGGCGCTGCAAGGCCTGTCACATCGACCATCGCAGGGCTGAGCAGCGGGGTGCCTTCGCGCAGATGCCGCAACGGACGAATCATTTGGCCGCCAAGCGCGACAAGCGCGGCCCACGCCTGCTCGACCCTGCGTGCTGCCTGAAGATCGACAACCGGCCCCATGAACGGCGCAGGATCATCAAACGGGCCACCAGCGATGAGCCGATCACTGAGCGCCGCAACCGCATCGACCAGCGCATCGCTGCCCGGACCCACGATCAGCCGCCGCGCGCAAGTACATCGCTGCCCGGCCGAAATGAACGCCGACTGGATGATGACTGCCGCAGCCTGATCAAGATCACTTTCAGGTACATCCCAAGCGATGAGCGGATTGTTGCCGCCGGTCTCGATCGCCAGAATACGATCAGGCCGCGCCGCAAACGCATGATGCAAAGCAAGACCGGTGTTCGAGGATCCGGTGAACAACAGGCCATCAAGGCCCGGATGCGCCGCCAATGCCCGGCCGGTATCGGCGCGGCCTTGCGCCAGCGACAACACACCGGCTGGCAGCCCTGCCTCTTCCCAAAGCGCGGCCATGAATGCGCCCGCTGCTGGCGTGAGTTCAGACGGTTTGAAGACGACCGCATTACCCGCAAGCAGCGCTGGCACGATGTGCCCATTGGGAAGATGCGCTGGAAAATTATAGGGGCCAAGCACCGCCAGTACGCCATGCGGCTTGTGCCGCAAGGCTTGGCGAATGCCACCAGCCTCGCCATTCCGTTCGCCCGCGCGCTCCGCCTGCGCGGCAACCGAAATGCCGACTTTGGCAGCGACCGAGCCGACCTCGGTGCGCGCTTCCCATATTGGCTTGCCAGTTTCGCGCGAAATCATCGCGGCAAACTCCTCGCTCTTTGCCTTCACAGCTTCGGCAAAGCGCTGCGCGATGACGATGCGTTCTGCCAGCGGAAGCAGCGCCCAGCCTGGTTGCGCCGCCCGCGCCGCCGCCACTGCACCATCAACATCCGCGTCGATTCCCTGCCACAGCACGGCGCCTGTCATCGGATCGGTCGAAGTCCAGCCTGTCATGATATCTCCTACAGAACGAGGTTTGTGGTTTTGAAATCCGGGCTAGGGGATCAGAAGCCACGCGGTCAACTCGCTTTGTCTGGGAGGAGGGATACCTTCATCGCGCGATTGTTGCCGCGAAATGCATCAGCGGGCTTGCTCTTGATCGCAGGCTTCTCTAGGCGTCCCTGTAGTCGGGGAGTAGCGCAGCCTGGTAGCGCATCTGCTTTGGGAGCAGAGGGCCGCAAGTTCGAATCTTGTCTCCCCGACCATTCACCAACTTCGAGTAACGCATTTCGCATCAGGATTGGCAGGATGAGCATGGCCGCACCAGACCAACCCCTGGTCGGAGCGATCGAGGCGGGAGGCACTAAGTTCGTGCTCGCGCTCGCTCAGGCAGACGGCAAAATCCTGATACATCGCCGCATTCCCACGCAGACCCCCGCCGAGGCTTTTCCCGCAATCGCTTCGTTTTTTTCAGAAGCGAGCGCGGCGCATGGAGCGATTGGTGCGTTCGGCGTGGCCAGTTTCGGCCCGATCGACATTGACCCGAATTCCCCTAGCTATGGCACATTCACCACCACGCCCAAACCCGGCTGGTCGGGGGCGCGGTTTCACGATGTGCTGGCGCAGTTTGGCGCACCGATCGTGGTCGATACCGATGTGAACGGAGCCGCGCTGGGCGAATGGCTCAGCGGCGCGGGTCAGGGTTGCCGCACGCTCGCCTATACCACCATTGGCACCGGGATCGGCACCGGGGTCGTGCAAAATGGCCGCCCCTTGATGGGGATATCGCATTTTGAAAGCGGGCATTTTCATGCCCCTCGCGATGCGGCGCGCGATCCGTTTGCGGGAACCTGCCCCTATCACGGCGATTGCCTTGAAGGATTGGCAAGCGGCCCCGCGATTGAGCGCCGCTGGAGCAAAAGCCTCGATCAATTGACCGACGAACCCGGCGCGGTCGATCTGATCGCGAGCTATGTCGCGCATCTGGCCGCGTCGCTGATCTTGTTTCACATGCCAGACCGCCTGATCTTTGGCGGCGGAGTGATGAAAGCGACTGGCCTACTGGCAGCAGTCCGAGCGCAAACTAGCGCTTTGCTTGGGGGATATGTGCGCCATCCGCGGCTCGATGAGGGATTAACGCAGTATATTGTCGCCCCCGGCCTTGGCGACGATGCCGGGATCACCGGCGCGGTCGCCC
>JBBRXQ010000323.1:0-3704 GCA_038238515.1 Sphingomonadales bacterium
AGTGTTTCGGCAAGCGAGGGCGCTTTTTCGGTGTCAATTTTATCAAGCTGGCCGCGCTTTGGCTCCTTGATAGTGAGCATGATCAGCATCGCGAGCAGCACGCCGGGCACGCCAAGCACGAGAAAGGCTGCGCGCCAGCCATAAGCCGCAGCGACTGCGCCCGCCATGTCGGCTCCGATCCACGCCCCGATCGGAGCGCCAAGGCAGAATATGGTAAGCGCCATTGGGCGGCGTGCTGCGGGGAAATAATCGCAAATGATTGAGGTGCAGGAAGGTGTGCCGCCGGCCTCGCCAATGCCCACGCCCATGCGTGCCAGAAGCATGGTGGTGTATGTGCGCGAAAGGCCGCACAATGTTGTCATCAGCGACCACACTGTGATCGAGATCGCCAAGAGGTTGCGCCGATTAGACCTATCGGCGAGCCACGAGAGCGGGATGCCCATCGTGACGTAGAACAGCGCGAGCGACACACCGGTGAGGAAATTTACCCCGCTATCGGTTAGGTGCAGCTCGACGCGGATCTGCTCGAGCACCGTCGACATCACATAACGGTCGGCAATGTTGATCGTGTAAGCCAGCATCATCACCATCAAAACATACCAGCGCAGGCCCACCGATGCCGATGCTTCGCCAGCTGGCGCGTTTCCTGCGGTGCCGATCCCTGCCATATGCGAGTCCTGTCCTGTTATACTGCCTGCTTCAGCCCGGCCGCTGGTCTCAGCGAAACAAGCCAGTGGCGCTTAGTCTTCTCTGCGATCAAGCCTGTATTTGCGCATCTTCTGTCAAGCTTTTTGGAAATCGGCGGCGCGAACCCCCGGATTGGCTTGTGAAACTCGATCACGCTCTGCTCGAACGGCGGGGCGCAATAGTCAAGCGTGTGGTTGCAAGTGGGCACAAGCAATCGGCAGTGCGCAAGCTTAAGTGAAACGCCCAGCGGAGAAGGGCGGCGTTGGTGTACCCGCTGAAGAAGCCGATCTCGGCGCGGTTCAGCCCCTTTCGAAGTCCTTGATTTCCGCACTGAGCGCTAAAAATTCGCTCAATCAGTTTTGCTGATGGGGGGCCATTTTTCTAGTTCAGATGCGCGCTGGGTTGAGGGTTTGTTATTTTACCATAGGTTCATGCTGAAATCGGATTGGAAGCCTTCCCGCCGTTAGTTCACCCAAAACCAGAGATTTCAGTAGGTCAATGTCATGAACGATTTGAGCCGAATTGCCGCGCTCCTTGCGGAGCGGCGCAAAGGTTATTGCTTGCCGCAAGGACTGTATAACGGCGCGGAAGCGTTTGCGTTTGATCAAGTAGCCATTTTTGGCACCAGCTGGCTGATGGCTGGGTTTGAATGCGAGTTGCCGAAGCCCGGTAACTATGTCTCGCAAATGTTCGGCAAGTGGCCGGTGCTGATCGTGCGCGGGCGCGACGGTCAGATCCGCGCCTTTCACAACAGCTGCCGGCATCGCGGATCAATGATCTGCCCGCCGGGCAGCGGCTCTTCGCCCAAGCTAGTTTGCCCCTATCACCGCTGGACGTATGAGCTGGACGGTTCGTTGTTTGCCGCGATGCGGATGGGCGATGATTTTGATAAAGACGAACACGGCTTGCACCCGGTGCGGATCGAGCTTGTGGCGGGCGCGATGTTTATCTGCTTTGCCGACGATCCGCCGCCGTTTGACGATTTCGCCGCCAAGCTTGAGACGTATCTTGCGCCCAGCAATCTGAAGGATGGCAAGCTGGCGTTTCAAAGCACCATTTCGGAGTCAGCGAACTGGAAGCTGGTGATGGAGAACGGGCGCGAATGCTATCACTGCGCGACCGGGCATCCAGAACTTGCGCGGACCTTTCCGGTGGGCATGTCGAAGCATTTCGATGTGGCCGACGATGCGCGCGCGCAAGCTTTTCTGGATGAAATGCAGGCCAGCGGGCTTGCCACCGATGCGATTGAGGGCAGCTGGTGGCAGCTTGCGCGCTTTTCGCTAAACCGCGATGTCGTGTCGCTGTCGATGAACGGGCAGCATGTGGTCAAAAAGCTGATGACCGATCTCAATGGCGGCTATGTTGGCTCGATGCGGCTGGCGGTTGATCCGCATTGCTTTGCTCATTCGGTCGCTGACCACACGTTTATGTTCAGCGCTATGCCGATCGGGCCGTGCGAAACGCATGTGACCGGCAAGTGGATTGTTCACAAAGATGCGGTCGAGGGCGTGGACTACACCATCGAGAGCTTGTCGGAGCTGTGGACACGCACCAATTTGCAGGACAAAGATTTGGCTGAGAACAACCAGCTGGGCGTGAACAGTCCGGGCTATACGCCGGGGCCATATTCCCAAGACGCCGAGATGCTGGCGCTGCGCTTTACCGACTGGTATGTTGATACAGCAAGCAAATATGTCGAGACACATGGCAACTGACAATCCCGCGCAGTATCATCCTGAAACGCTGGCCGTTGCCTTTGGCTACGACCCGCAGACCGCAATGGGCGCGGTCAAACCGCCGGTTTATCTGACCTCGACGTTCATTTATCCCTCGGCGCAGCATGCCAAAGATGTGCACCGCGCGTTTTTTGATGCTGAAGGCCCCTTGGTAGGGGAGAGCAACCACATTTATTCCCGGCTGGGCCATCCGGGGCTCGACATTCTGGAAAGCAGACTGGCAGCGATAGACGGCGCTGAAGCGGCGGCTGCGTTTTCGAGCGGGATGGCGGCGCATTCGTCGGTCGCATTGACGTTTGTTCGCCCCGGCGAAAGCGTGCTCTATGGCCGCCCGATCTATGGCGGGGTGGACCTGCTTTATTCCACAGTAATGCCGCAGTTTGGGCTGCATTTCGAAAATTATCTCGACGGGACCGATCCTGAAGGTGTGCGCAAGGCAGCCGACGCGGCGTTGGCAAAGGGGCCACTGGCGCTGATCGTGGCGGAAACGCCGGCCAACCCGACCGCGGCGATTGTCGATATTGATTTGATGGTTGCCGTGGCGGATGAAGTGGGCGCGCGGACGGGCAAGCGCCCGTTGGTGGTGGTGGACAACACGCTGCTGGGGCCATTTTCGCAGCGCCCGATCGAGCGCGGCGTGGATTTGTGCGTAACCTCGCTCACCAAATACTGCGCTGGGCACAGCGACTTGCTCGCTGGCGGGATCAGTGGGCGGTTGGAATTAATTCACAAGCTGCGCTTTTTGCGCACGACTTGGGGCAATCACCTCGATCCGTTTACGGCGTGGCTGGTTGTGCGCAGTCTTGAATCGGCCTCTGTCCGCATCGAGCGGGCGATGAGCAATGCGCGCGTGGTGGCCGAGTTTTTGCGCGATCATCCCAAAGTGGCCGGTGTAACGTATCTTGGCTTTCTGGCGGAGGGCACTCGCCAGCGAGAGGTTTATGAACGGCAATGCAAAGGCGCTGGCTCGACATTCTCGTTTCATTTGCATGGCGGCGAGGCGGAATCGTTTCGGATGCTCGACCGTTTGCGGCTGCTCAAATTGGCAGTGAGCCTTGGCGGTTCCGAGACGCTGATCTGCCATTCGGCGACAACCACGCATTATGCCGTGCCACGCGAGATGCGGCTGGCGGGCGGGATCAGTGATGGCACGATGCGGCTTTCGGTGGGGCTTGAGCATGTCGATGATCTGATCGCCGATTAGGCGCAGGCGCTTGAGTCGGTTTGAAATGCACGTAAACAATGGGACCGACCCATCGGCAATCAATGGCAAGTTTCCGG
>JBBRXQ010000324.1:0-3688 GCA_038238515.1 Sphingomonadales bacterium
ATATTCCCTCGGGCGGCGTGTTGATCAATGGCGTCGCCTATCTAGCGTCTGGCGCTGGCCCGCACCCAACGGTTGTGATTTGCCATGGCCTGCCCGGCAATGAGAAAAATCTCGATCTGGCGCAGGCGCTGCGCCGGGCGGGCTGGAATGCGATTACGTTTAATTATCGGGGATCGTGGGGCAGCCCCGGATCGTTTCGTTTCGCGCAAAACCCGCAAGACTTGCGCGCTGTGCTGGCATTTCTGCGCGAGGGCACGAATGCGGCAAAGCTGGGCATTGAAGCGAAGCACATGGCCGTGGTCGGCCATAGTATGGGGGGCTGGGTGACCGTGCTGGCGGGCGCAGAAGAACCCGAATTGGCGGGATTGGTGCTGATTTCAGCGGCGGACATGGGCTCTATGGGGCGCTCTGACCGGGCCGCGCTGACCAAGCATATGGCCGACGATATGGAAACGCTGGCCGGCACATCGGCACAGGCGATGGCAAACGAACTGGCCGCCGCGCCCGATTCATTTGGATTTGTAAGCAATGCCGGGGCGCTGAATGCTACGCCAATGCTGGTGCTCTCATCCGACGATGGCCTTGCGCCGCAAACCGATGCTTTGGTCGCCGCTATTCGCAAGGCAGGCGGCACTAAGGTTCAATCTGCCCACGTCGCGACAGATCACAGTTGGTCAGACCGGCGGATCAATTTGGAAGCGCGGATCATCCGGTTTCTGCAGCCGCTTTTGAAATAACCAACGGGGCTATACCGGCAGGCCCCATTTGCGACCCAGCCATATAAGCGTTAGCGTGCAGGCAATCGCAGCGATCGAGCCAGCCAAAAGCGTTGGCATCAGGCCCATTCCGCGCCGGAAAAGCAGCGCCATTAGCAGGAATGCAGGCAGCGCGGCGGCCACGTAATATGCTGTGCCTGCAACAAAATCGGCGGCCCGCGAAGGATCTTGCGTATCGCGCCACAGCCAGATCAGCGCCAGCAGGGTTGTGAGCGGGAGCGAGCCGATCAGCGCGCCCCAGCCGGGGCTGCGCCGCGCAATTTCAGAGGCAGCGGCGATCAAGATGCCCGAAACGAGCGCCTTGATCGCCAGCTGCCCCCAAATCATCATTACAGGTGTTCGAGCACGTAGTCAGCCGAGCTTACGTTAAAGTCGCCGGGCGCTTCGACGTGCAGTTGCTCGACGACGCCGTCGTTGACGATCATCGCAAAGCGCTGGCCGCGAATGCCAAGGCCAAAGCCGGTTCCGTCCATCGTGAGGCCCAGCGCCTTGGCGAAGTCGCCATTGCCATCAGACAACATGGTAACATCGGCCGATCCACTCGCTGCGCCCCATGCCTTCATGACGAAGGGATCGTTGACCGCGGTGCAGACAATCTCGTCGATGCCTTTGGCGCGAATTTCGTCTGCTTTATCGACAAATCCGGGCAGATGCTTGGCCGAGCACGTCGGGGTGAATGCGCCCGGAACCGAGAACATCGCAACGCGCTTTCCCGCAAAATATTCTGCCGACTGCACCGCATCGATGCCGTCTGCCGTTGCCTTGACCAGTTTCACGTCAGGCAGCTTTTCTCCAACCGCGATTGTCATTCTAAAAGTCCTTTTTTATTGGGTACAAAATCGCAACGCCAAGCCCGAATATAGCCCCGGCGCAGAGCAGCACAACCGGGCACACGCAGATCATCGCGCGCAAATCATGGTAAAATGCACTTTACTGCGCTTCTTGCCAAACGGGTAACCCGCATGCCCCATCTTTGGTTCCAGCACTGGCGACTGCCTGGTCTGGGGAGCGAGCGAACATGGGCAATCTTAAATTTGGGGTCACAGCCTGCACTGCGATCTTGGCCATCGCGGCGACGCCCTCTGCGGCCGAACCTTTGTGCTGGAATGCCAAGACGATCGAGGCGGCCAAGTTGCGCCAGCTTGATGTGATGTTGCTAGTTGGTTCGCTGCGCTGCCGCAAAGGGCCCAGCGATTACCGCGCCGCGTATGATGGCTTTCTGTTGCAACACCGCGCGATGCTGGGCCGCGCAAACCTTGAAATTTTGAGCGAGATGCGCGGCGCGCTGGGCGCGGCGGGCGCAGCCGACGCGCTGGATCGGGCCAGCGTGCGCATGGCCAATCACTATGGCGAAACTTCGGCAGTTGGTTGCGCCGAATTGGGACAAGTGGCTGCTGCGTTGGCGCGCAGCAGCGCCGAGGCATTGCCGCGCGCCGCGCAAGTGCTGATAGGCAAAGACGCCGTTTTGGCCAGCTGCGGGGTGCAAGTGGCGGTGGCGGGCCGATGAAATGAGCAGCATAATGAGGAAAATACGTGCCATATAAAGCTCTCTTTATATAGCAATTGCGAACTATCGCTGGACCCGCTAAGAGCGCGCTCAGGCAGCCCTCTTGGCGGCAAAAGTTTATAGATCCAATTGCAGGAGAAGTTTTAGTGGCCAGCGTTCATGATGCAGTGAAAGATTATGTGATTGCCGATTTGGGGCTTGCCGAATTTGGCCGCGCCGAAATCAAGATCGCCGAAACCGAAATGCCGGGTTTGATGGCGCTTCGTGATGAATTTGGCGCTACGAAGCCATTGCAGGGCGCGCGGGTAACTGGCTCGCTCCACATGACGATCCAGACCGCTGTGTTGATCGAGACGCTGACCGCGCTCGGTGCCGATGTGCGCTGGGCGACTTGCAACATTTATTCGACGCAGGACCATGCCGCCGCCGCAATCGCGGCTTCGGGCGTGCCGGTGTTCGCGATCAAGGGTGAAACCCTCGCCGATTACTGGGATTATGTCGGCAAGATTTTCGATTGGGATGGCGAGATTGAGGGCCAAACCACCAACCTGATCCTCGACGATGGCGGCGACGCAACGATGTTTGCGCTGTGGGGCGCGCGGCTTGAAGCGGGCGACACGATGCCAGAGCCCGCCAATGCTGAGGAAATCGAATTCCAGCGCGCGCTCAAGGCCTATATCAAGGCCAAGCCCGGCTACCTCACCGCGTCGGTTGCGAACATCAAGGGCGTTTCGGAAGAAACCACCACGGGCGTCCACCGGCTGTATCAGATCGCCAAGGAGGGCAAGCTGCCTTTCCCCGCGATCAACGTGAACGACAGCGTGACCAAGTCGAAGTTTGACAACCTCTATGGCTGCAAGGAATCGCTGGTCGACGCAATCCGCCGCGCAACAGACGTGATGCTGGCGGGCAAAGTGGCCTGCGTCGCCGGGTTTGGCGATGTTGGCAAAGGCTCGGCTGCTTCGCTGCGCAATGGCGGCGCGCGCGTCATGGTCACTGAAATCGATCCGATCTGCGCGCTGCAGGCGGCGATGGAAGGTTATGAAGTCGTGACGATGGAAGAGGCGGTTACCCGCGCGGATATCTTCGTGACCGCCACCGGCAACGAAGATGTGATCACCGCCGAGCACATGAAGGCGATGCGCCCAATGAGCATCGTGTGCAACATTGGCCACTTCGACAGCGAGATCCAAATCTCGGCGCTCGACAATTATAAGTGGACCGAGGTTAAGCCGGGCACCGATCTGGTGGAATTTCCCTCTGAAGATGGCGAGCGGGCCAAGCAGATCATCATTCTGGCCAAGGGCCGGTTGGTCAATCTGGGCTGCGCCACCGGTCACCCCAGCTTTGTGATGAGCGCGAGCTTTACCAACCAGACCTTGGCGCAGATCGAGCTGTTCACCAA
>JBBRXQ010000325.1:0-3680 GCA_038238515.1 Sphingomonadales bacterium
GAAAGTCCAGTTTTTGCCGCCATTGCCCCGGCGAAACACATCGCGGAAGAAATTCTTGGTCCGCTCGCGGTTCAGGAAATGCTCCTGATCGGCGGCGCGCTCATAGGCATAGCCCGGCGAGATCGTGATCTCGACATCGCGCGCCTTCATCTCATCGAAAAAGCCCGCCAGCCGCTCAGAGCTTGCGCCATCAAACACGGTGCAATTCACCTGCACGCGAAAACCCTTGGATTTGGCCAGCTCAATTGCCTCGATGGCCACTTCATAGGTGCCATCTTGATCGACCGCGTGATCGTGCATGCCCTTGTCGCCGTCCAAATGGATCGACCAGGTAAAAAACGATGACGGCGCATAATCATCGATCTTCTTTTTCATGAGCAGCGCATTGGTGCACAGGATCACGAACTTCTTCTTGGCGATATAGCCCTTCACGATCTTGGGCATATCGCGGTGAAGCAGTGGCTCGCCGCCTGCAATAGACACTGCGGGCGCGCCGCATTCATCGATAGCATCCATGCATTGCTCATAGCTCAGCCGTTGATTCAGAATCGCATCAGGATAATCGATCTTGCCGCATCCGGGGCATGCCAGATTGCAGCGCAGTAGCGGCTCCAGCATCAGCACGAGCGGATATTTGCCGCCCTTCAAGTGCTGGCGAACGGTGTAACTGCCAATGCGCAGCAGCGGGGAAAGCGGCAGGCTCATATCTGGTTCCTAGCAATTCGCGGCGGCATGGCGCGCCATGGCTGCGTCGCGAAGTTCGCGCGGGAGGGCGAATTCGATATTTTCTTCTACACCGTCAAGCGCCGAGACTTCTACTGGCCCAAGAAGGCGCATCGCGGCGATCACATGATGGATCAATTCATCGGGCGCAGAAGCTCCGGCGGTAAGTCCCACCGCGCTAACGCCATCGAACCAGGCTGGATCAAGCGCATCACCATCGGACACCAGATAGCTCGGCAGGCCCAGCTCAACGCCGATTTCGCGCAAGCGGCTGGAGTTCGAGCTGTTTTCCGCGCCAACCACGATCAGCATATCCGAAACCCGGCACAGATCGCGCACCGCGCTCTGGCGGTTTTGCGTGGCATAGCAGATATCGGCGATGTCTGGACCGGCCACATCTTCAAACGTGTCATGCAGCGCGGCGATCACCGTGCGCGTATCGTCAACACTCAGCGTGGTCTGCGTTACATAGGCAATCGGCTCGCTGCGCGCGATCGGCAGGGTCTCGACATCGTCTGGCGTGGAAACCAGATAAACCGGCGCGTCGATCTGGCCAACGGTGCCTTCAACTTCCGCGTGGCCGGCATGGCCAATCAACACGATCGTCCGCCCGGCGGTAACATAGCGCCGTCCCTGATTGTGAACTTTCGTCACCAGCGGGCATGTTGCGTCGATGACTGGCAGGCCGCGCTCGGCAGCTTCTTCCTCCACCGCGCGCGCCACGCCATGCGCGCTGAAAATGGTCATCGCGCCGGGGGGAATATCGCTCAATTCATCGACAAAAATCGCACCCTTTCTGCGCAGTTTTTCAACAACGTGGCGGTTATGAACAATCTCGTGCCGCACATAAACAGGCGCGCCGTGCAAAGTAATGGCCCGTTCCACGATCTCGATCGCGCGCACCACACCGGCACAAAAACCTCTAGGCTGGGCCAGAATTACTCGCAAGGTTATCTCCCATCATCTTGGCACCATTTGAAGGCGAATTCAGCTCGATCACCTCTGCGGGTTTGCGATGCTATACCTATGTTTCGTGATAACAAAAGACCCCCTCTGCCGCGCGCGATTGCGCCAAGTTCAAAATTTCTAAAGCGTGACCTTTTCGCTTCTGGCTACGTTCACCTAGCAAATTGCATGACGCGCACTGCCAGCGCTGAGCAAGCCGCGCACACGGTGTGCGCCGAAGCTAGACCGGTCGCGATGCCCCAGATATAAGCGGCTTGCGAGAATGAAGGAGTTTCCGTTTGGTTAAGTTTTTGTCACGTTGCTTCATTCTTGGAAGTTTTTTGGCTGCTTCGGCTTTGCCTGCCCTCGCGCAGAGCGCAGATGCAGCAAGCGCAGCTATCACCGCGCCGGTTCGCCGCCTCAATGATGGGCTGCTGGGAATTATGAAGGTGGGCAGCGCCGCCGGATTTCAAGCGCGGCTCAGCAGGATCGGCCCGGTTGTCGATCAAACATTCGACCTGCCGCTGATGACCCGGCTGGTGGTTGGCCCGGTCTGGACCAAAACCCCCGCCGCCGATCAAGCTGCGGTTGCTGCCGCATTCCGCAAAATGACCGCAGCGCGCTATGCGGGCAGCTTCAGCGGATTTTCCGGAGAGAGCTTTGTGGTTGATCCTAAAGTGGACGCGCGCGGGCTTGACCGGCTAGTGCATACAAAGCTGGTCCGTCCGCGCGGGGCTCCGGTAGAGCTTGACTACCGGCTGCGCCAATCTGGCGGGCAGTGGCGCATCATCGATATTTATTATCAAAGTTCGATTAGCCAGATCGCCACGCAACGCTCTGATTTTGGGCGCATATTGGCAAGCGGCGGAGCCAAGGCGCTCACCGTGCATCTGGGCCAGCTTGCCGCGACGTCTGCCAAATAAGCCATGCGCCGCTCGCCGCCAATCTTGATCGCGCTTTCACTGGCGGCGAGCTCTCCGGCGCTGGGCGCCACGCTCGATCTTGCGGCGCGCCCGGCCGCCGTGGCCAGCGTCACGCTTGCGGCGGCGGCACAGATACCAGCCACAGCGGCACCCATCGCAGCGCCGCCTGCCGCGCGGCCGCCCCATGCCAAGGGCGATCCGTGGGAGCGGTTTAACCGCGGCATGTTCCACTTTTTTCAGAAGATCGATCGCGCGGTGTTCCGCCCGCTAGCGCTGGGTCTGGGCAAAGTGATCCCCAAGCCGATCCGCGATGGCCTGCGCAATTTCTTGAGCAATGTGAATGAACCCATCGTGTTCATGAATGATCTGCTCCAGCTCAAACCCAAGCGCGCGCTGCGCACGCTCGGCCGCTTCACGCTCAATACAGCGGTCGGCCTTGGCGGGCTGGCTGATGTCGCCAAACTCGCCAAGCTGCCCCACCGGAACAACAGCCTGGGCAACACGCTGGCGCGCTATGGCGTCGGCCCCGGCCCTTATATCTTCCTGCCGTTCCTCGGCCCATCAACGCTGCGCGACTTTGGCGGCGAACAAGCCGATCAGATCGTGTTGCCGCTGGCGGTGGGCAAGCCATTCAACCGGCTTGATTGGCAGCTTGCAACCGCTGGGTTTTCCGGCCTTAATCAGCGCATTGAGACCGACGAAGATTTTCGCACTTTGCTGAGCGGCGCGGCCGATCCATATGCCACGCTGCGTTCAGTCTATCTGCAATCGCGGCTGGCCGAGATTGCGGAAATCAAGGGCAAGTCGTCAGCCGCTCCGGCTACGTTCGATGATCCGCTGGATGATCCGGCTTTGCAGGAGAGCGCGGCACCCGCCGATCCAGCCGCGCCCGCCGAACCGCCAGCAGATCCGCCAGCCGATCCTCAGGTCGATCCTCAGGCCGAGGCGCTTCCGCCCAGCCCCTGACCGCTCGTTTTCCGGGGCGGGCCCAGCAGCGCAGGCTCGAAAATCAGCGCGCAAACCAGCGTCCACGCCAGCGAAATCAGCAGCAGCTTGCCCATGCTCGCGGTGCCCGGATGCGCCGAAAGC
>JBBRXQ010000326.1:0-3679 GCA_038238515.1 Sphingomonadales bacterium
AGTTTATGTGCGGACACCACCACCATATCGGCATCGGGCAATGGCAGCTTGCCCGCCGATTGGGAGCAATCGGCAAGGAACAAGCCACCTGCCGCGCGAACCTGCGCCGCAAGCGCGCCGTCTAGCGATGGCACAAGGATCGTACCCGTTTCGGAATTGATCGATTGGATTGCAACAACAGCGCGGCCGGGCTGGGCAAGGAGCGCCTCAAGCGTGCCAATATTAGGCGTGCCTGCTAAATCCTGTTCGCCTTCGACAATTGGCAACATTGCAGCATCTGGCGCGGCGCGAAGCACCGCGTCGTGCTCCACCGCCGAGACAATCCGGCGGTCGACCTTCGCCCGGCCCAGCCCGATCGCCAGCGCCTCGCTCGCGCCGCTGGTAAAGATCACCTCACCCTGCCAATCCAGCGCCGCCTTTACCCGCGCCCGCGCATTTTCGAGCACCGCGCGCGCATCGCGGCCCGCGCGGTGCGGGCTGGAAGGATTGGCCCAAGCATCAAATCCTTGCTCAATCGCGGCGCGCGCGGCAGGCATCATTGGCGTTGTCGCGGCGTGATCAAGGTAAACCATGGGGCTTGGCACAGGCTTTTCCGGAATGGGGGCGGCAAATGTTGCTTTTGCGTCACTCGTTTCTATATACGCGTCTCTTTCTTTTCCCAGCCCCGACAATAACGGCCTCCCGCCGCCTGTTGGTGCAAGCCGTTCAGGACAAGCCATGCCAGCAGTCATTTTCCCAGGACCCGATGGCCGTCTCGAAGGCCGATTCCAGCCATCCGGGCGCCCGCGCGCGCCGGTTGCAATGATCCTTCATCCCCATCCGCAGGCTGGCGGGACGATGAACGACCGGATTACGCAAGCGATGTATCGCACTTTTGTGAGCCGGGGCTTTGCCGTGCTGCGCTTCAATTTTCGCGGCGTCGGGCGCAGTCAGGGCAGTTTTGACAACGGGATTGGCGAGCTTTCGGATGCTGCCGCCGCGCTCGATTGGGTGCAGTCGATCCATCCCGAAGCTTCCAGCACGTGGATTGCGGGCTATTCGTTCGGTGCGCTGATCGGCATGCAGCTATTGATGCGCCGCCCCGAAATCCGGGGTTTCATCTCGGTCGCGCCGCCGGCCAATATGTATGATTTCAGCTTCCTAGCGCCCTGCCCTGCCTCGGGCATCGTGGTGCAAGGCGCAGGCGATACCGTGGTCACACCCAATTCGGTGCAAAAGCTGGTCGATAAGCTGCGCACCCAGCGGCACATCACCATCCACCACGATGAAATCCCACGCGCCAATCACTTCTTTGAAAACGAGCTGCCTGAAATGATGCGTGCGGTCGATAATTACCTCGACATGCGCCTCTCGCCCGATTGCCCGATTAAGTAACGCGAGGCGGCGATTGGCAAATCGTTAATTTGCCAATCGCAGCAGCCTCGAATCGATCCCTATTCCTCAGCAGATTGGATCAAATTTCGCTCTGACAGGTTTACTGTGGCGTAACACCCTCCATAGGAGAACCTAATGAGCATTTTCGGCAGCATCATGAGCGCAATCACGTTTGGCGCTTACAAGCAGAAAACGGGCGATGGAAAGACCGTCTCTGCGCCGCCCCCCGCGCCGCACCCCGCAGACGATGCAGCCGCTGACGGCACCGCCGGACCGGTCACGGCTTCTCCCATGCCGGCGCCCCAGCCGACACTCACTGATGTTGACGTTGAAGCCGCTCTAGGAACGATGGCACATGGCAAGGATCTGAATTGGCAGAGCTCGATCGTCGATCTGATGAAGCTGCTCGAGATTGATTCGAGCCTCGCAAATCGCAAAGAGCTGGCGCACGAGCTGGGCTATACTGGCGCGCTCGATGGTTCGGCTGAAATGAACATCTGGCTGCACAAAGCAACGATGCGCAAACTGGCGGAAAACGGCGGCAAAGTTCCCGCAAACATGACCGACTGAAACTTTCGCGGCGCAATAGCAAAAGGGGGCAACGGATTGGCCGTTGCCCCCTTTTTTTGGCGGGTTTACCTTAACTAATTCTGCGGTGCGCTTAGCTGCCGAACAATCCCTTGGCCATGCCAGCCAAGTCATTCAGTGGATTGCCGTCGCCATCTTTATCGAGGAAGCCGGTGACCATCTTGAGCGCATCGGGGCTTTGGCCAACCATCGAGGCGAAATTGCCGAGCGAGCCTTCGTCGCCAATGTGGCCAACGATCTGCTGCAAAATTCCAGAGTCGATACCAGTGCTAGCTGCGGCTGTGGCCACCGTATCGTTTGGTGAATGGTGACCAGCGGCAAGCGCCGCGATCGCATTTTCAGCCATAGATGGATCGATGCCGACCTTGGCAGCAAGGTTCTTGATATCGATATTGCTGGTCACCTGACCCAGCAGCGAGTCGAAAATGCTCATGGTGGCATGCTCCGTTTTGCCCGGCCCCGGCGAGGCCAGTGCGCGCGTTATACCGCCAGCGCAGGTCTATGGCTACGGCGTGAATCTGCCAAGGATGTAAACAAACCTTAGCTGAAAGTTCGCGTCAATCGTCGGCGCACAATGCTTGCAATTGCTCAGCCGCCGCGTTCCATCCCGCTTCAAAACCCATATCCGCGTGCTGCTTTTGCGCCTCTTCGGTCCAATGCCGCGCACTGGCAGTGTAACGTGTGCCATCACCCTCTGGAGCGATTTCCCAGATGCCGATCATGAACGGGCCTGATGGCACCACATCGCCCGTTGCCGGGTCAACCGTAATGGCATCGGTCGTGGCATAGCGGCGGCCCTCTTCCCAGATCAGGTACATGCCTTCTTGCGGCATCACCTCGCCATCGGGGCCGAACATCGTCATCGCGCAGCGCCCGCCTGCGCGCCGGTCTTGCAGCACAACTTCGGCGCGCCACGGCTTGGGGCACCACCACTCGCTTTGGCGGTTTACCAATACGTCCCAAACTGTGGCTGGCGGCGCCGCAATGTGCCGCGTGATCGACATTTGAAACATTAGATTTGTCCTTGTTTCGCCGCCTTGATGAGCTGCCGATCGACATCCTTAGACGCCAAATACGCGGGCCGCGCGCGAAACCGCTCTGCATAACGCACAAACGCCGGACGGTCTGGCATCGAGCCGAAATTCAGCCCCCAGTCGACTTGGCTGCCGACATAAACATCGGCCATGGTGAAGCGCGCGCCGCACACCCAGTCCCGGCCATCGAGCAATCCTTCGAGCGCCGCCATCGCACGATCAAAATTTCCGAAACCGACCGTCCCCTGCCGCTCGGGCGCAACCTCCCAGCCCATCATCCGCGCCATCACCGCTTGTTCAAGCGGCCCAGCGGCAAAGAACAGCCAGCGATAATAGTCCGCACTCTCCTCCGCGCGAGGCAGTAGCTCAGCCTCAGGATGCACGTGCGCCAAATAAGCGCAGATCGCGGCGCACTCGGTCACCACACGGTTTCCCTCATGCGCATGATGGATCAGCACGGGCACCTTGTTCATCGAATTGGCAGCGGCAAGGCCGGCGGGCCGATTGGCAAAATCGACCAGCACGTGCTCATAATCCGCGCCCGCCTCATGCAGCGCCCAGCGCGCAATCTGCCCGCGCGACATGGGCACAGTGTAGAATGTATAATCAGCCATGCGCAAGTCCCCCTGCAGGTTTGGTAAAGGCGCGGAGTTCACTCCGCTGGCATGATCTTGCGCCAGTAC
>JBBRXQ010000327.1:0-3671 GCA_038238515.1 Sphingomonadales bacterium
CCGGGCGATGGCATCGACCGGCTGACTTTGAGCGCAATGATGGAGCAAGAAGGCCATGGATAATCTTAGCTCGCTAGTTGTTGACGTGCGCGCCAGCACCGATGGCTTTGCCGCCGACCTTGGCAAGATGCGCAGCAGCTTTGATGCGATCGTGGTCGATGGCTTTGCCAAAGGCGGCGACGCGCTGGAGCGCGGGTTGCTGGGCGCGATCCGCAAGGGCAGCCTGGGCTTTGACGATTTGCGGCGCACCGCGCTCAAAGTGCTCGATGAAATTGCCGCGCAGGCGCTGCGCGGCGGACTGGCTTCGATCGGGCTTGGCGGCGGTGGAGGAGGCGGCTTGGGCGACAGCGTCGGTGCTGGACTTGGCAACCTGATCGGTTCGATCTTTGGCCTGCCGGGTCGCGCAACCGGCGGGCCGGTCGCGCCGGGTCGGCCGTATCTGGTCGGCGAGCGCGGGCCCGAATTGTTTGTGCCGACATCTGCTGGGCAGATCGATGCCGGAGCGGGCCGGGGCGGCAGAAATGTGAATGTCTCGATCAAGGTGGTCGCGCCCGAAGGCAGCAGCAGCCCTGAAAGCCTGCGCCGGTCGAGCCGCCAAGTCGCGCAAGCCGTGCGCCGCGCACTGAACTCTTACTAAAAAAGGCGCGAAATCATGAGCTTTTGGCTCGCCAAGCGGCGCACGGTGCAGCAGACTGACACGATCCAGCGGTTTGATCCGCGCTTTTGGACGGTGGACTTTCCGCGCCCGGCGATGGCCGCAGTCGTGACGACAGCAACCGATGCGCTGCGTGTGAACGCGGTGTTTCAGAAGGCCAACGATCTGGTCGGCCTGATCTGGGAAAGTGAAGATCGCTGGGATCACCCCCTGCTCGCTTATGATACCAACCGAGATTATAGTAGGCTGACGCTGTCGTTCCGCTGGCGATCAGGCGGGGTGCTCGCGCTCAATGCGGTCAACGGCCCTACGCTGACGATCGAAGGGCGAACCGCCGCTGGTCTGCCGCGCACATGGTATGTGCGGCTGTGGAACTATGCCAGCGGCAGCCCAAGCGATGCGCGGATTATCTTGCCGTTTTCAAGCATGGCCGGAGGCTTTGTGCTGCCGGGCGAAGCCGATCCGGTTTACCCCGCCGATATTGACCGCATGTTTATCTCGCTCGTCGCGCCGGGCTATTCCGCGTCCAGCACAAGCGCCTATCCCAGCGCAATCAGCGGTTGGGCCGAATTGACAGACATACGCTGCCAAGGCCACCAGCCAATGCTGACTATCGGGGATGTGATGGTCCCGCCGCATGGCCTGAGTATGGCGACCGGCTATGACGACGGGTATAATCAGACCCCAGCCCGAATTCTGCGCACGATCCAAGGCCTCGGCTATCGCGGCAGCATCAATCATTATGTGGGGATGAGCCACTTTTTCACATTGGCCAGCGACGGCGCGGGCGGATTTGCAGTCGATCCGGCGTCGCCAGCAATGAATGCTGCAGCAGATAGCTGGCACCGCGCGTTTTTGAACGAGGCGGCGGCGACAGGCCATTCAGTGATCTTTTCGCAATCGTATGAGGTTTTGGCACAGCACTGCCCCGCTGCATGGCAGCAGCGCGCATCAAATGGCGATCCGGCGCGGACGGGTTGGTCTCCGCCTTCGGCCTTGCTCTCGCCTGCCAACACAGCCGCGATGGCCTGGCTCCGCAAGGTGGCGACTAAGCTAGTGGATTTGCAGATCGCGGCGGGATTGCCGGCGCGCTACCAAGTGGGCGAACCGTGGTGGTGGGTGATGGCCGACCGCCGCATCTGCATTTATGACGACGCGGCCAAGTCTGCGTTTGGCGGCAACCCTGTGGCGATCACCGATCTTGGCGGCGCGCTCAACGCTGCGCAAAAAGTGCTGCTCGATCAAGCGGGCGCGCTTTTGGCGCAATCGACGGCAAGCCTGGTTTCGGCGGCGCGAACGAGAGCTGGATCAGCGCCTTGTGAAGCACTGCTGCTCGCATTTTTACCCACGGTGCTTGATCCAGCGATGCCCGAGGCGAGGCGCGCAAATCTGCCGACGGGCTGGGCGTCACCCGCATTCGACGTGCTTCAACTGGAAGATTATGACTGGTTGACCGCAGGATACGAAGCACTGCGAACGACTGCGCGCACCGAAGCCGAGGCCCGGCTTGGCTATCCACGCACGAAGCAGCACTACCTTTCAGGATTTGTATTAAATGCGGCCGATGCCGAGGTGATGTGGCCACGGATCGACGCAGCAGCAAGCGAAGCGCGCGCGCTAGGCGTGACCGAGACATTTATCTGGGCGCTGCCGCAAGTGGCGCGCGATGGATTTACGCGCCTGCCCGACCCGGCCTCTAGCCCAGCTTTTGGCCCAGCTTTTGGCCCAGCTTTTGGCCTCAATGGCGAGGATGATGCAATGCAACATTTCGACGACGTGCTTTTTCCGATTGCGCTGGGCCGCGATGCAACGATCACACCCGAGTTTTCGACCAATGTGACCATCACCGCATCGGGCTTTGAGCGGCGCAACAGTTTATGGGCAGATGCACGGCTGCGGTTTGACGTGGGCCCCGGAGTGCGTTCTGAGGCGGAACTTGGCGAATTGATTGCATTTTTTCGCGCGCGGCGCGGACAAGCACGCGGCTTTCGGTTGCGCGATCCTTCGGACTTTAGCTCAAACGCGATGACCGGGACACCGACAGTGGTCGATCAGCTTCTGGGCACTGGCAACGGTGCCAAAGCGCGTTTTGAGCTGATCAAAAGCTATGGCACCGGCAGCGATGTGCAGCAGCGGCGGATCACGCGGCCGCGCGCCGACAGCCTGCGGGTGAGCGTCGGCGGGATTCAAACCACCGCATGGACCCTTAATCCGCTTGGCGTGATAGTTTTCACCGCCGCGCCTGCAGCGGGAGCGGCTGTGCGCGCAGGGTTTCTGTTTGAAGTTCCGGTGCGCTTTGCCGAAGACCGCCTCGACATCTCTGGCGCGGCGTTTGCTGCGGGCGAAGCGCCCAGTGTGCCGCTGATCGAATTGCGCGAGGAAGCCTGACATGGCCGATAGCACGCGCAGCTGGTTCAGCCAGCCGCTTGAGACTGCCGCGATCTGGTGGAGGCTGGAGCGTAAGGACGGTGTAACTCTTGGCTTTACCAGCCACGACCGCGACCTAGCCTTTGGTGGGCTCGTGCATCGCACAGCGCCGGGCATGGTCCCTTCAGCCATCCGCCGAACAGCCGATTTTGATGCAGACAGCGCCGAAATAGCTGGAGCGCTAAGCCATGACTTGATCCGCGAGGACGACCTTGCCGCAGGAAGATTTGACGGGGCATCGGTAGCGATGGGGCTGATAGACTGGCAGAACTTTGAGCAAGCAACGCTTTATTCGGGAACGATAGGCGCAGTTGGGCACGAAGGCGCCGGGTTTTCCGCCGAGCTGCAATCGATCAAGGAATTGTTAGCACGGCAAATCGTGCCGCGTACCTCTCCCACCTGTCGCGCTGAATTTTGCGGCGCAGGCTGCTCCCTTGCGGCCGTTCGCTATACCCACGCGGCCAAATTAAGCGAGGTTTCGGGAGATGGCGGATCGGTGAGGATCAGCGGCGGCCCCGGCGCAGCAGCCCTGCTTTTTGGCACTTTGCGGTGGAATGATGGCCCAGAGGCCGGACTAAGCCGCAGGATC
>JBBRXQ010000328.1:0-3664 GCA_038238515.1 Sphingomonadales bacterium
CGATTGCTATTTGGAATCAGTTATTTGGATGAGATTCAGGTTTCGGCATGGAGGGGCTGAGAATGGGTCTACGAACATCAGATTGCAGTGAATTTCGATTTGCGGCGTATGTCGAGGGGCTTGTGAGCGTGATTGGCCATGTGGATCGAGCCGGTCCGCTGCGAGACTATTGCACGGGTTTGATGCTGCCGTGTGAGCGCAAGAGCGTCGAGCCGATGGCGGCGGTGACGGCACCTGAGCGAACGGCGGCGCAGCACCAATCGCTACTGCATTTTGTCGGCAACGCAGGATGGTCGGACGAGAAGGTGTTGGCCAGGGTGCGCGAACTGGTGCTGCCGGCGATAGAGCGTCACGGGCCAATCGAAGCCTGGATCATCGACGATACCGGCTTTCCCAAGAAAGGAAAGCACTCGGTCGGGGTGGCGCGGCAGTATTGCGGCCAGCTCGGCAAGCAAGATAATTGTCAGGTCGCGGTGTCGCTATCGCTTGCCAATCACCACGCAAGCCTGCCGGTGGCCTACCGCCTGTATCTGCCGGAAGACTGGGCGACTGACAGCAGGCGTCGGCGCAAGAGCGGCGTACCAGAGACGATCAGCTTCAAGACCAAACCCGAGATCGCGCTTGAGCAAATCGATGCGGCCTGCAAGGCAGGTCTTCCGCGTGGCGTGGTGCTGATGGACGCAGGCTATGGCTGCAACACCAAACTGCGCACCTCCATCAGCGTGCTGGCGCTGCGCTATGTCGCAGGCATCTTACCGAACACCTCCGGGTGGGCGTCGGGCACTGGGCCGCTACCGCCGAAAAAATGGTCGGGCAACGGGCGACCACCAAAGCTCATTCGCCGCGACGATAAGCACCAACCGATCTCGGTCAAAAAGCTGGCTCTCGGCCTGCCCAAGCGCGCCTGGCGCACCATCAAATGGCGGGAGGGGACGGCTGGAGGGCTGTCCTCGCGCTTTGCGCGCGTGCGCGTTCGTGTCGCGCACCGTGATTACAATCTCACGGACAGCCGGCCGGAAGAGTGGCTGCTGATCGAGTGGCCCATGGGCGAGAATGAGCCCACCAAATACTGGCTCTCAACACTTCCACAAGACATTACCTTCAAGGCGCTGGTCGATCTCACCAAGTTGCGCTGGCGCATCGAGCGCGACTATCAGGAACTCAAGCAAGAGGTCGGGCTCGGGCATTTTGAAGGGCGCGGATGGCGCGGCTTCCACCACCACGCCACATTGTGTATCGCGGCTTATGGCTTTCTGGTCTCCGAGAGGGAGACGATTCCCCCCTCAGGACCTCGTTCCGTCAGGCGGTTCAAAGAACTTGCCATTCCCAACGGTTACCGACCCCGAGGCTCCGCCGCTGCGAACCGAACGCCACGTCCCGAATTCGATCGCAACGATGCGCCGAAGATTGATGGTCGCGCTCGCCGCCACTCTGGCTCGATGCCCATGCTGTGCCACCCCAACCGTAGTGCGCATGTCTCGCCAAAATTTGTGACGCAGTGAGACTAGCAGTCTGCTGAATAACCTGTTGGCCACGGCGGTGGCTTGGTGA
Organism: Sphingomonadales bacterium; assembly: GCA_038238515.1. Taxonomy (GTDB): domain Bacteria; phylum Pseudomonadota; class Alphaproteobacteria; order Sphingomonadales; family Sphingomonadaceae; genus Novosphingobium. Next base: position 1,552 of record JBBRXQ010000328.1, read on the forward strand.
TTCACTTTATCATCTCGAATCACCGGAGACGAGCATGCGTGGCAGGTTTGTGGATCAGGGCGGATTGTTTTCGTACGTCTCACCGGAAGCGCGGGTGCCAGCAAACCATCCGCTGAGGAAGATCCGGGAGCTAGTTCGCGATGTGCTGAACGGGCTCAACCGCCATCTCGGAAAGCTTTACGCGAGCGAAGGACGTCCCTCGATCCCGCCGGAACAATTGCTAAGTGCTTTGCTGCTGCAGGTGTTCTACGGCATTCGGTCGGAACGCCAGTTGATGGAGCAACTGGACTACAATCTTTTATACCGTTGGTTCGTGGGGCTTTCGCCCGACGACCTGGTCTGGGACCCCACCACATTCACGAAGAACCGCGACCGCCTGCAGAACGGCGAAGTTTTTACAAGATTCATGACCAAGCTGCTGAACCATCCGCAGGTCAAGCCGCTGCTGTCGGATGAGCATTTCTCGGTGGATGGAACGCTGATCGAAGCCTGGGCTTCACAAAAGAGCTTTCGCCCCAAGGACGGTAGCGGTGACGATGATAACGGCGTGAACTTCCATGGCCAGAGGCGCAAGAACGACACCCATGCGAGTACCAGCGACCCAAACAGCAGGCTTTATCGCAAAGCGGCCGGGCGCGAGGCGAAGCTCTGCTATATGGGCCATGCCACCATGGAGAACCGGCATGGCTTGGCAGTGGCCGGCATGGTCACGCACGCCAATGGCACCGCCGAGCGCCGTGCTGCGGAGATCATGCTGAAGGCAAAGAGCAAAGTCGCCGGCCGCCGTATTACGGCCGGTGAGGACAAGGCCTACGATACCGCCGATCATGTGGCTAATCTTCGCGCCATCAACGTGACGCCGCATGTGACCCAAAACAATGCCGTCACCAAAACCGGCAAGACCCGCAACAGCGCCATCGACGAGCGCACCACGCGGCATCCGGGGTATGGCATGTCGCAATCACGCCGGGCGATGGTCGAGTGCATCTTCGGTTGGGGCAAGCAGCATGGCACCATGCGCAAGACTAAACATCGCGGCATAAGTCGCGTCGCCGCCGATTTCTTGCTCAATCTGATCGCCTACAACCTGATCCGCATTCCCAAACTAACGGCTGCCTAACAGTGCCCGGCGGCAAAACCGCGCTTAGGCAAACAACATCGCCTCAAGCCAGTGAACACCACACCTAAAAATTTGATCGACGGCCCCATCAATACAAAGAAAACGCAATTTCCAAGTTTTTCATCAAACTGCTAGCTGTGAAGCGTTAAATTAAGCGCAAGACGCAGCGCGACGCGCGACCACGCCATCTGGACAAGGATTTAGAATGAGCAGCGAAGCCGCTTACACCCCGCCGACCGTGTGGCAATGGAATAAAGAGAACGGGGGAAAGTTCGCCAATATCAACCGGCCGATTTCCGGTGCGACCCATGACAAGGATCTGCCCATCGGCCGGCACCCGCTCCAGCTCTATTCATTGGCGACGCCCAATGGCGTCAAAGTCACAGTGATGTTGGAAGAATTGCTGGCGCTCGGCCATAGCGGGGCCGAATATGATGCGTGGCTGATCGATATCGGCAAGGGCGCCCAGTTCGGCAGCAGCTTTGTCGCGGCCAACCCGAATTCGAAGATTCCCGCGCTGATCGATCGCAGCGTCACCAAGCCGCGCCGAGTATTCGAATCCGGCTCGATCCTGCTGTATCTTGCAGAAAAGTTTGGCGCCTTTATGCCCGCTGACGCGGACAGCCGCACCGAAGCATTGAACTGGTTGTTTTGGCAGATGGGTAGCGCGCCGTATCTCGGTGGCGGGTTCGGTCATTTCTACGCGTACGCACCGACCAAGATCGAATATGCGATCGATCGGTTCACTATGGAAACGAAGCGCCAGCTCGATGTGCTCGATCGCCATCTCGCTGCGCACGAATACATGGCCGGACATGAATATTCGATCGCGGATATCGCGATCTGGCCTTGGTACGGCGCGCTCGCGAAGGGCTTGCTGTATGGATCTGCCGAATTTCTTCAGGTGCAGGACTATGTTCACGTCAGTCGCGGACCAACCCCATCGGCGAGCGGCCGGCGGTCAAGCGCGGGCGGATGGTAAACCGCATCCAG
>JBBRXQ010000329.1:0-3663 GCA_038238515.1 Sphingomonadales bacterium
CCACGGCCATCCCAAATTGGTCCAGGCGATTGCCGATCATGCGGCGACGCTGATGCACGTGTCGAACCTCTATGGCAGCCCGCAGGGCGAGCATCTGGCGCAGCGGCTGGTCGACCTCACCTTTGCAGACACGGTGTTTTTCACCAATTCGGGCGCGGAGGCAGTGGAGTGTGCGATCAAGACCGCGCGCGCCTATCACCAGCATGTGGGCAACGCGGACAAATTTGAACTGATCACTTTCAAGAACGCCTTCCACGGGCGCACCATGGCGACGATCAGCGCTTCCAATCAGGAAAAGATGCACCACGGTTTCCTGCCGCTGTTGCCCGGCTTCAAGTATGTCGATTTCGACGATCTGGCGGGCGCGGCGGCGGCGATTGGCCCGCATACGGCGGGCTTTCTGGTTGAGCCAGTGCAAGGCGAAGGCGGCATTCGCGATGCTTCGCCCGAATTCCTTCTGGGGCTGCGCGCGCTGTGCGATGAGCATGATCTGATGCTGATTTTTGACGAAGTGCAATGCGGCGTGGCGCGCACGGGCACGCTTTATGCCTATGAGCAATATGGCATCGAGCCAGACATCATGGCCAGTGCAAAGGGCATCGGCGGCGGCTTTCCGCTGGGCGCATGCCTTGCCACCGCAAAGGCGGCGCGCGGCATGGGGCATGGCACGCATGGCAGCACTTATGGCGGAAACCCGCTGGGCATGGCCGCTGCTGAGGCGGTGCTCGATGTGGTCGCCACGCCAGAGTTTCTGGACGAAGTGAAGGCCAAGGGCGAGCGGCTGCGCGGGCGGCTGGAGCAGTTCATCGGCAATTACCCCGATATGTTTGAACTGGTGCGCGGGCGCGGTTTGATGCTGGGGGTCAAGATGAAGATCGAGCCGCGCCCATTTGTGGCCCACTTGCGCGACAATCACCAATTGTTGACGGTCGCGGCGGGCGACATGACATTCCGCGTGTTGCCGCCGCTGGTGATCGACGACACGCATATCGACGAATTTATGGACAAGCTTTCGGCCGGAGCCGCCAGCTATCCCGTCGAAGCACCAGCCGTAGCGCCATTGGCAGCAGCAGCGGCATGATGCGGCACTTCCTCAATCTCGCCGATGCGGGAGGGGATGCGGTTGCGGCGATGCTGGGCGAAGCGATCGATCGTAAAGCAGCGCGGGCAGGCTGGCCCAAGGGGCGCGCCGAAGCCGATGCGCCGCTGGCGGGCCGGGTGCTGGCGATGGTGTTTGAGAAGAACTCGACCCGCACCCGGGTCTCGTTTGACATTGCGATGCGCCAGCTTGGCGGCAGCGCGGTGTTGCTCGACGCGGGCACGACTCAGCTGGGCCGGGGCGAATCGATCGCCGACACGGCGCGTGTGCTGAGCCGCATGGCCGATGCGATTATGCTGCGCACCGACGATCATGCCAAGGTGGAGGAACTGGCCCATTATGCGGGGGTTCCGGTGATCAACGGGCTGACCGATCTTTCGCATCCGTGCCAGATCATGGCCGATCTGCAGACGATGCTGGAGCACGGCAAAGCGCTGCCCGGGTTGGAAGTGGCGTGGCTGGGCGATGGTAACAATGTGCTCAATTCGCTGATCGAGGCAGCCGGGCTGATGAAGTTTAACATTCGCGCTGGGGTTCCCGAAGGATATGACAACGACGCCGGGTTTGCCGCGCGCGCGCGCCAAGGCGGTGCGCGGATCGATGTGTTGCGCGATGCCGCCAGCGCGGTGCGCGGGGCCGATGTGGTGATCACCGATACATGGAGCTCCATGGGGCAGCCGGCGATAGAGGCCAAAACCGCAGCGATGGCGCCATTTCAAGTCAACGCCGCGTTGATGAGCCTGGCCAAGCCCGATGCGCTGTTTCTGCATTGCCTGCCCGCGCACCGCGGCGAGGAGGTTACCAATGAGGTGATCGATGGCCCGCAATCCGCCGTTTGGGATGAGGCGGAGAACCGCATTCATGCGCAAAAGGCGGTGCTCCGCTGGGTGTTTGAGCAGATCTGATGATGGCAGCGGACACATATGGCTTCTGAATTCCATGGCTACTGAGATACACAGGGCACAAACAGGCTTTGACCGCACGCTGGCGTTCACCGTTCCGGACAGAGACGCGCGCGGGCGGGTGGTGCGGCTGGGGCCAGTGCTGGGCGAGATCCTCGCCGCGCATTCCTATCCCGCGCCGATCCGCCGCTTGCTGGCCGAGGCGCTAACCCTAACCGCGCTGCTCGGCTCGCTGTTGAAAGATGATGAGGGGCAGCTGACCATTCAGGCGCAGACGCAGGCGGGGATCGTCGATCTGCTTGTGTGTGATCACCGGGCAGGCGAGCTGCGCGGTTATGCGCGGTTTGACCGGGCGCGGCTGGATGAATTGGGGCCAAGCCCCGACTTGAGCGCCTTGTTCGGCAAGGGCTATCTGGCGGTGACATTTGATCAGGCATCGACCGAACAACGCTATCAGGGGATCGTGCCGCTGGAGGGGGAAAATCTGGCGCAAGCCTGCGAGAGCTATTTCGTTCAATCCGAACAAGTGCCAACCTTGATCCGGCTTGGCGTGGCAACCGATGGCGCGCAATGCATCGCGGGCGGCATGCTGATCCAGCATTTGCCCGACGGCGAGGAAGGGCGCGAGCGGCTTCATGCGCAACATGATCACCCCGAATGGGAACATGTTGCGGCACTGGGCGGCAGCGTGCGCCCTGATGAACTGGTCGATCCGGCGCTTTGTCTGGAAGATCTGGTCTGGCGGCTATTCCATGAAGAGCGCGAAGTGCGGGTGGAGCAGCGCTGCGCGATTGTAAAAGGATGCCGCTGCACCACCGAATACTATCGTTCGGTGCTCTCGCGGTTTGGGCCTGAGGACTGCGAGGACATGAAGAACGAGGATGGCGTCATTCTGGTCGATTGTGCATTTTGTTCGCGTGCTTTTCCGATTGAGCTTGATTAACCGCCGGACGGCTCATTTCATCGCACTAAAAGAACATTTCAACGAAGCCGATAAATGTTTATAACTGCACTCGCGTTTTTGGAATCGCAGCGTGGGTGATTGTTACTGTGAGACTCGAAATAGAACCTGACCAAACGCAATCCATGCGCTCCCTTAATTGGAGATTGCTGGCTATTGCTGGCGCGTGCGCCGCGACCATACTTGGCGCGCCATCTTCGCTTGCTGTCCGCCAAGACCTTGCGCTGCTAGACCGGCTGCAAAACGGCCAGTGGGAAATGCGCGACCGCGATCCTACTGGCGGCCGCCGCCGGTTGTGCATCGAAAGCGGCCGCGAACTTATCCAGATCCGGCATATGCACGAAACCTGCAAAAGCTTTACGATTGAGGACACTGCCGATGCGGTGACGGTGCAGTATACCTGCCCCGGACACGGCTTTGGGCGAACGCGAGTGCGGTTTGAGAATGCGCAACTGGCGCAGATTGAAACGCAAGGCGTGGCGCAAGGGCTGCCCTTTGACATGAGCGCCGAGGCGCGGCGGGTGGGCGCCTGTCTGCGCTGAACGGTTTTCTGCGCTGAACGGTTTTCTGCGCTGAACGGGGCGGCCTCAGATTGTCCCCATTGCCAGCGCCGCGCGGCGAGGCTAGCCATGTCATATGAACGAAATTGCCAATGCGGATGATGCGCCGCTTGCAGTGGTGCTATTGTCTGGGGGCCTCGA
>JBBRXQ010000330.1:0-3650 GCA_038238515.1 Sphingomonadales bacterium
ATGCAGCGCTAAGCCCGGGCGCAACCGATTGAGCCAATCGCCCGCGCGTCCGCCAACAATGGCTCCGAAAAAGCCGGTTAGGCCTACCATCAAGCCCAGCTTTAGGCCGAGTTCGGCATAGCTGATCCCATGCATCCGCACGACTAGTCCCGCTGTAAACGCGGCCATGCCATAGGATATGAAAGAAATCAGCGTGGTTGCCGCCATCAGATGCCAATAGGCCCGAATGGCCACAAGCTCGGTAACCGCCGCGCGGAATGTCGGCGCACCGGCGGGCTTGACAAAGATGGCCGAGAGCGGGGGTGAACCGCGCGGTTCGGGTACGGTGAACCACAGCAGCGCGGCGACCACCAGCCCCGGCAGGCCCGCGAGCAGAAACGCGGTGCGCCAGTTGAAATACTGCACCATCAAGCCGCCGCCGGTATAGGCCAGAAACGAACCGATCGGTATGGCCGCGCCGAGCACGCCCAGCGCGCTGGCGCGCCGTTCGGGCGGAAACATCGCCGCAATCAGCGAGTGTGAGCCGGGGCCAGAGCCAGCTTCACCGATACCCACCCCAAGCCGAGCCATGAACAGCTGCGCAAAGCTGCCCGCTTGTCCGCAGAGCACCGTGGCCACCGACCACGCCGCCACCGCAATTGCGATCAGCCGGCTGCGGTTCCATCTGTCGGCCACCGTTGCCAGCGGGATGCTGATCGCGGTGTAGACAAGCGCGAACGACAGCCCGGTCATCAGCCCGATCTGCTGGTCGGTGAGGTCCATTTCGCGCTTAATCGGCTCAGCCAGCAAAGCGATCACTTGCCGATCGAGGAAATTGAGCATCATCACCGCAAAAAGCACCGCCAAAACGTAGTTTGCGCGGGCTTTAGAAATCGGGGCGGGTGCGATAGCTGTTTCTGCGGTTTGCCCAGCTTCTGCGGTTTGGAATGTCACGCTGCGAAGGTCGCACGGCCCTTCGGGGCAAAACACTGCTGAATTCAATAGGCGTGCGAGCTATCGGCCCGTTATTGTGTCGCTAGCTTCGTGCCGGTTTCGGGAAAGACTACCCAGTGCTGCGCCGTGCTGGTCCAATAGTGCACCGTGGGGGTTAGATCATCGGCTTGATCGAGCGAGCCAGCTTTGATGAAGATAAGGCCCTGCGCCGCCGCTTCGGGCGTTTCAGTGATCACTGGCGCGCCGCATGTGCTGCAGAATTTGCGATAGACCGCTTTCCCGCTTTTGGCGGTATCGTTGTATGTGGTGAGCTCGCCGGTCACACGCAGCCCGGTCGCGGGCAGAATGGCGATCACCGACAGCGCCGACCCGGCCTGCTTCTGGCAGTTCTTGCAACTACATGTGGCCACCACGATCGGGGGCCAATCCGCCTCATAACGTACCGCCCCACAGAGGCATCCACCATGGCGTATCTCGGTCATCGCAATGCTCCTTTTTGCACGTTTCGCTATCATTGCCGATAAGCGGCGCTACTGGCCCCTACCAATTTGAATGGGTGGTGTTCGGCGGCGTCCGTGGCACTCTCTGCAACATTATTATAACGGCGGGATTTACAATGGCGACTGAGACCAAGCGGACCTTTTGCCGATTTTGCCATGCCAGTTGCGCGATGCTGGTAGACATCGAAGACGGCAAAGTGACCGCGGTTCGCGGCGATAGCGAAGACACGCTGTTTCATGGTTATACCTGCGTTAAAGGGCGCCAGATGCCTGACATGCACAATCTGCCTGAGCGCATCACCACCCCGCTGATCCGCCGCGAAGGCAAGTTTGTTGAGATCTCCACCGCGGCCGCTCTGGCCGAAGTGGGCGCGCGGATGAAGGCGATTGTTGCCGAGCATGGCCCGCACAGCGTCGCGGTCTATTGCGGCACGAACGCGTTTCAAAACAGCGCGGTGCTGGGCACGGCTTTCGCCTTTGCCGAGGCGATTGGATCGCGCAATTACTACACCAGCGTCACCGTCGATCAGCCCGCCAAAGTGTTCACCACCGCGCGCTATGGCTCGTGGATGGGCGGATCAAACAATTTCGAAGAGTCCGATGTGGTGATGTTCGTCGGCAACAATCCGCTGGTCTCGCATTATTCGCCCAGCGGCGGGCTCCCGCCATTTTCGCCCTCGCGCCGCCTGCGCGATGCCAAGGCGCGCGGCATGAAGATCATCGTCGCCGATCCGCGTGAGAGCGATATCGGCACGTTGGCGGATATTTATTTGCCGGTGAAGCCGGGCGAAGATCCTGCGCTGCTGGCGGGCATGCTCCATGTGATCCTGTCAGAGGGGCTCTATGATCGCAATTTCGTCACCGCGCATGTCGATGGCGTGGCCGAGCTTGAAGAAGCGGTGAAGCATTTTCTTCCCGAAGTGGCTGCGGCGCGCGCAGGGATCGATGCAGAAGCCTTGATCAAGACCGCTCGGCTTTTTGCCAGCGGGCAAAAGGGCAGGGTGGTTACGGGCACAGGCCCTGAAATGGCGGGCAATGGCACGCTTACCGAATATCTGGTGGTCGCGCTGAATACGCTGTGCGCGCGGTTTAATCAGGAGGGCGACAAAGTTGCCAATCCCGCCGTATTCCAGCCGCACGCCGCCGGCCCGAAAAAGGCGCAAGTTGGCCCGCGCGTACCGATGTTTGGCGAAGGCTTTGCCCAGTCGCGGATTCGCGGCATCGGCAAGCTTGGGAAAGAAATGCCATGCAACGTGCTGGCCGATGAAATCCTCACCCCCGGCGAGGGGCAGATTAAGGTCTTGATCTCGATCGGCGGCAATCCTGAAATCGCGTTTCCAAACCAGCAGAAAGTGCGCCGCGCCCTCGATACGGTCGACTTGTTTGTTCAGGTTGATCCGTGGATGTCGGCCAGCGCCAAGCGCGCCGATCTGATCCTCGCGCCCAGCATGTGCCTTGAGCGTGAAGACATCAACAATGTCTCGGAAAACTTTTGCGAAGAGCCTTACGCGCATTATACCGAAGCGATGGTGCCGCCTCCGGGTGACACGATGGATGAGTATGAAATGCTGTGGTGGCTGGCCAAGCATATGGGCGTGCAGCTGACCTATCCGGGCGGCGCAGTTTCGATGGAAACTTGCCCTGATAAGGCGACGGTGCTCGACCTGATCAGCGAAGGCTCGCTGCTGAAACCCAGCAAGGCGCGGGCTGATGCGCTTGCATCAGACCGGCCCGGCAGCGCGGTGTTTTATCCCGAGCTGCACCTTTCCATCGGCCCGGCGGATGCCGATGCATCGGGCAAGTTTGATCTGGCCGAGGGCGCAATGCCCGCTGCGCTGATTGATTATGCCAAGCGCGGAGCGGATCAATCAGCGTTCGATTTCCGCCTGATCTCGCGCCGGTCAAAGCACCGGTATAACAGCAATGGCCACACATTTCCGGTGCTGCGCGACAAAATGCCAAACAATCCGGCGTTCTTCAATCCGGCGGATTTGGCCGCGCTTAGCGTGAACGATGGCCAGATGGTGGAGATCAGCTCGCCGATGGCTTCGATCTTCGCCATCAGCAAAGCGAGCGACAAAGTGCGACGCGGGGTTATATCGATGAGCCACGCGTTTGGCGATGACGATGCGGGCAAGGATGATGTGCTGACCAAAGGCAGCTCAACCAACCGCCTGATCAGCGACGATGTTGATATCGATCCGATCACCGGCCAAG
>JBBRXQ010000331.1:0-3648 GCA_038238515.1 Sphingomonadales bacterium
CGACAATGTGCCGACGCGATTGGTGAACACGCCGTGTGCCGCGCCGCCGCTGTTGGCGCCGAGCACGCGAAGGCCGCCAACGAGCGCGGTCATTTCGGGCGCGGTAAGCCCGAGCAGGTTGGCACGATCGACCAGCAGTTCCTCCTCAGTCCGGCGCAAGCTGCCGCTGCGGAAATTGCGGAAGCCATCAACCGTGGGCTCAAGCGGAACGAACGAATGTGCGTCGGTATGCTCGTCAGTCGTATCGTTGCGGCCCGGGGTGAACGGAACGGTCACCTTGCTGCCGCTTGCCGCCTCGATGGCTGCCGCACCGCCGAGGACGATGAGATCGGCGATGCTGACCTTCTTGCCGCCAGTGGCAGATGCATCGAACGCAGCCTTGATGCCTTCATAAACCGAAAGCGCTGCGGCGAGTTCGGCCGGATCGTTGACCGCCCAATCCTTTTGCGGGGCGAGGCGGATGCGCGCACCGTTTGCGCCGCCGCGCTTGTCCGAATCGCGGTAGGTCGAGGCCGAAGCCCATGCGGTGGCGACCAAACGGCCAACCGACAGGCCCGAACCCATGATCTTGGCCTTGAGCGCGGCGATGTCTGCCGCGTCAATCGGCGCGGAGTCGGCGCCGGGCACTGGGTCCATCCAGATGCGTGTGGTGGTGGGCGCTTCTGCGCCCATATAGCGCACGATTGGCCCCAGATCGCGGTGTGTGAGCTTGAACCATGCTTCGGAAAAAGCCTGCGCCAGCTTGTCGGGGTTTTTGTGGAAATCCTCCGAAATCGCGCGGTAGGCCGGATCGGTGATCAGCGCGAGATCGCTGGTCAGCATCATTGGCTGGTGCGTGATATCGGTGCGGTGCGCATCGGGCACAGTGCCCGCGCCGCCGCCGTTCTTAGGCTTCCACTGATGCGCGCCCGCCGGGCTTTTCGAGAGCTCCCATTCAAAGCCGAACAGCGTGTCGAAATAGCTGTTGTCCCATGCGGTTGGCGTGGGGGTCCATGCGCCTTCGAGGCCGCTGGTGATCGTGTCATAACCTTTGCCGGTGCCCTGCGGATTGAGCCAACCCATGCCTTGCGCCTCGATCGGTGCGCCTTCGGGAGCGGCACCGAGCAGATCGGCGTTGCCGTTGCCATGCGATTTGCCAAACGTGTGCCCGCCGGCGATCAACGCGACGGTTTCGGTGTCGTCCATCGCCATGCGCGCAAAGGTTTCGCGGATATCGCCCGCTGAACCCATCGGATCAGGATTGCCATCGGGGCCTTGCGGATTGACGTAGATCAGACCCATCTGCACCGCGCCGAGCGGCGCTTCAAGCTCGCGGTCGCCAGTGTAGCGCTCGTTGGCGAGCCATTCAGCCTCTCCGCCCCAATAGATCTCTTCTTCGCTTTCCCAGATATCAGTGCGCCCGCCGCCAAACCCGGCAGTAGGCAGACCCATCGATTCGAGCGCACAATTGCCCGCCAGAATCATCAGATCGCCCCAGCTGATCGACTGGCCATACTTGGCCTTGACTGGCCAGAGCAGCAGACGCGCTTTGTCGAGATTGCCATTGTCTGGCCAGGAATTGAGCGGCGCAAACCGCTGCGAGCCCGAACCCGCGCCGCCGCGCCCGTCGCTGATCCGGTACGTGCCCGCGCTATGCCACGCCATGCGGACAAACAGTGGGCCATAGTGGCCATAATCAGCGGGCCACCATTCTTGCGACTCCGTCATCAGCGCGAAAATGTCTGCCTTGATCGCGGCGAGATCGAGCTTTTCGAAGGCGGCGGGATAATCAAAACTGCGATCGAGCGGATCCGAGCGCTCAGAATGTTGCGCCAGAATCGACAGATCGAGGCGCGAGGGCCACCACATCTGGTTGGTGAGCGAGGCAACGAGCGCGCTCCGGCTTACTTTCGCGCTAAAGGGGCATTGAGCTTGATCGTTCATGGCATCATCCTCTTTGTTGTTCTGTGCGAAAGAGTACGCCTGCCAAGCGAGATGCCCAAACCGATTAATCGCGTGAGTGTGATCGGTTTATTAGATCACTCAGGCTTGGCCATGATCGGGGACAACGCAAAGCGGCGTAGCGCAAGGGTGCGGCTTGCCGAGCGCGCCGTGCGGCCCTAGAGGCGCGCAGGGGCGGTGATTTGAGCGGCGGAGTTTAAGAATGAACGGATTTCCCAAGACTTCGGCGCGGATGGCGCGCGGTGCGGCCTTTTTGGGCAGCGAGCATGCGATCCTGTGCGGCGCGATGAGCTGGGTTTCCGAGCGCAATCTGGTGGCCGCGATCAGCAATGCGGGCGGCTTTGGCGTGATCGCCTGCGGGGCGATGACCCCCGAACTGCTCGACCGCGAGATCACCGCGACTGCTTCGCTGACGGACAAGCCGTTTGGCGTGAACTTGATCACGATGCATCCAGCACTGTTTGATTTGATCGCGGTGTGCGCGCGGCATCATGTGAGCCATGTGGTGCTGGCGGGCGGAATTCCGCCCAAGGGATCAGTCGAGGCGATCAAAGCGTTTGGCGCGAAGGTGCTGGTGTTTGCGCCGACCATCGCGCTTGCCAAAAAGTTGTTGCGCAGCGGCGCCGATGCGCTGGTGATCGAAGGCAGCGAGGCAGGCGGGCACATTGGCCCGGTGGCGACATCGGTGCTGGCGCAGGAATTTTTGCCCGAGCTAGCGGCGGATCACATCGTTTTTGTAGCGGGCGGAATTGGCCGGGGCGAGGCGATGGCGGGCTATCTCGAAATGGGCGCGAGCGGAGTGCAGCTGGGCACGCGCTTTGCCTGCGCCACCGAATCGATCGCGCATCCGGCATTCAAGAAGGCATTCTTTCGCGGCAATGCGCGCGATGCGGTGGCATCGGTGCAAGTTGATCCTCGGCTTCCGGTGATCCCGGTGCGCGCGCTGAAAAACAAGGGCACCGAAGCGTTTACCGCCAAACAGATCGAAGTGGCCGCGCGGCTTGATGCAGGCGAGCTGGATATGGGGCAAGCGCAGCTGGAAATCGAACATTTCTGGGCGGGCGCATTGCGCCGCGCGGTGATTGACGGCGATATCGAGCATGGCTCGCTGATGGCCGGGCAATCGGTGGGCATGGTGAGCAAGGAAGAGCCGGTGAGCGAGATCATGGCGCAGCTGCTGGAAGAGAGCGAAGCAGCGCTCTCGCGCCGCTAAGCATGGCGGAAACCCCGGTGGCTAATGGGGTGGCTAATGGGGCGGCTAAGGGGGCAGCCAATGCGGGGGCCAATGCGGGAGAAGGTGCGGCGACAGTGAGTGAGGTTGCCCCGCATAACGCTTCACTCGGCTTTGTCTTTGCCATTGTTTTGATCGATATGCTGGGCTTTGGCATCGTGATTCCAGTGATGCCGCAGCTGATTATGAACCTCTCGCACATGCCGATTGGTGCCGCCGCCAGTTTTGCTGGCTGGCTGGGCGCGGGCTATGCGGTGGCGCAATTTTTTGGCGCGCCGATTGTGGGCAATTTATCTGATCGGTTTGGGCGGCGGCCAATTCTGCTGGCGGCGGTCGGCGTGATGGGGCTGGACTATATGCTTCAGGCGTTTGCGCCCGCGCTGTGGTGGCTGGTGATTGGCCGGGTGCTCGCAGGGTTCACCGGCGCCAGCTTTAGCGCAGCCTATGCCTATATCGCCGATGTGACCAAGCCTGAG
>JBBRXQ010000332.1:0-3643 GCA_038238515.1 Sphingomonadales bacterium
CAAAAGTTCGACGAGGTCTTTCTCGGCGATAGCCCCAAACCGCGCCTTTCAGTCGGCATCGGGGTCAATTGGAACTCGCCATTTGGCCCGTTCCGCATCGATCTTGCCAGGGCCCTTACCAAAGTCGAGGGCGACGATCCCAAAATACTAACCTTCAACGTAGGAACCCAGTTCTAATGAAAAACATTGCTTTTTCGGCCCTTTTTGCAGGTCTGATGCTTTCGTCGGCTCCTGCCGCCCTCGCACAATCCACCCCTGGCGGCATTGCCGTGACCGGCATCGCCATTGCTAATCGTCCCGCAATTGTAGCGGGTTCGAATGCCTATAAGGCAGCCGCAACGCAGCTTCCCGTGACGTACAAAGCGCAAATTGATCAGGCCAATGTGCGCCGGAACCAGATTGCTGCCCAGCTGAAGCCGCTGTATGACAAATTTGAAGCGGACCAGAAGGCACCCAAGCCAGATACCGGCGCTTTGCGTGCGCAGGCCGGGCAGATCCAGCAACTTGAGCAATCGGGTGAGCGCGAAATGCAGGCTCTGGTTGAGCCAGTGAACGTGGCGCAGCAGTATGTGCTTGAGCAGATTGGCGATAAGCTGGATCAGGCCACGCAGGTCGCGATGACCAAGCGCAAGATCACCGTTGTGCTCGATGCGCAAAGCGTGCTCAAGGCCGATCAGGTTTACAATCTCAATCAGGATATCCTGAACGAAGTGAACGTGATCATCCCCACTGCACAGTTGGTGCCGCCAGCAGGCTGGTTGCCGCGTGCGCAGCGCGAGCAAGCTGCTCAGCAGGCCGCGCAACAGGCGGCTCAGCAGGGTGGTGCTACGACACCGCCCAAGCAGCCTTCCGGCCGATAAGGCGACACGAATGAGCGAGGAACAAGAAGGAGCGGCCCCCGCGCCGCTCCAACTTGACATCATCGGGGTGATGGCGGCGCTGCCGCATCGCTATCCCCTGCTGCTGGTTGATCGGGTGGTCTCGCTTATTCCCGGAATAAGCATCCATGCGATCAAGGCCGTGTCGATGAACGAGCAATTCTTTCAGGGGCATTTCCCCGGTCGTCCAATCATGCCCGGCGTGCTTCAGATCGAAGCTTTGGCGCAGGCGGCGGGCGTGCTGGCGGTGGAAACGCTCGGGCTCGCCGGAACCGGTAAGTTGGTCTATTTCATGGCGATCGAAGAAGCCAAGTTCCGCACACCGGTTCTTCCCGGTTGCCTGCTCGATCTGCATGTCGAGTTTACGCAGAAGCGCGCGCGGGTTTGCAAATTCGCGGGCAAGGCGATGCTGGGCGACAAGATCGCCACCGAATGCAGCTTTACTGCGATGATCGCGGATAGCTAAGCGCGAAAGCCTATTTTGCGTCGGTTTCAAAAGCTTTTGCGCGGCGGACAAAGACTCATCTCGACAAAGCCGCAAGACTGACTTAAGCGCGCGCCTTTCCTACATCCCTTGAGTCCGGTCGGAACCGGGCTTTCCCAGCGGAGCCAAATGCGATGAAGCCCAGTATTCACCCAGACTACCACATGATCAAGGTGCAGATGACCGACGGCACCGTGTTCGAGACACGCTCCACTTGGGGCAAAGAGGGTGATACCCTTGCACTCGAAATCGATCCAACCTCGCACCCGGCATGGACCGGCGGCACGCGCCAACTCGATCAGGGTGGCCGCGTTGCACAATTCAACAAGCGCTTTGGCGGGCTTACGCTCAAAAAATAAAGCGCCAGCGCGCTGAATGTTCATCAAGGGCAGCTTCGGCTGCCCTTTTTGGTGATATAGACGCACTAGCGCGCTAACGTGCACCGCTGCCAAATTTTTGCTTTCCAAATCCGGCGGTTTCTGCAAAGGCGCGGCCCTGCAGCGTTCCTTGCACGCCAAGGATAACGCTGCCTGTGGCGATCGTAGCTCAGTTGGTTAGAGCGTCGGTTTGTGGTACCGAAGGTCGTGGGTTCGAGACCCATCGGTCGCCCCATTTTTAGATTGATATTACCCTCTGATGCCCCTTGCTCCGCTGCGGGCGCGGTGGCAGGGTCTTTTGCATAGACCGGTGGCTAGGCCCGCCGGACAAGGAAACATCCCGAGCCGCTTATGCATGGCTTTGCCAATCCTGCCCGTTTTCTGCGTATCGCGCGCTGGCTGATGCCGCTCATGCTGGTGTCGGGAATCATCATGGCGATGGGCGCATTGCTGTATGGGCTGCTGGTGGTTCCGCCCGATCGGCTGATGGGCGATACGGTGCGTATTTTGTTCATCCACGTGCCGTCTGCATGGCTGGGCATGGCGGGATGGAGTACGATTGCGATCTCCAGCATTGTCGAGCTAGTTTGGCGGCATCCGCTTGCAGCGATCGCGGCGCGCGCCGCGGCGGTGCCGGGCGCGGTGTTCACCGCGATCTGTTTGGCCACTGGGTCGATTTGGGCGCGGCCAACATGGGGTACATGGTGGGTTTGGGATGGTCGGTTGACCAGCTTCCTAGTGCTGCTGTTTCTCTATTTGGGCTACATTGCGCTCAGTCAGGCGGCACAGCGCGACGCGGCTGCGGGCGGCGGCGCCAGCCGCGTTACCGCGATCTTTGGGATAGTCGGCGCGATAAACATTCCGATCATCAACCGTTCAGTGGTGTGGTGGAGCAGTTTACATCAGCCCGCATCGATCAGCATGGGCAAGTCCTCGATCGATTCAGCGTTCCTCTATCCGCTGCTGTTTTCTGCGCTTGGCTTTACACTGATTTTCGGCGCTGTGGTGCTGGCGAGAATGCGGATGTTGCTCGCCGAAATTCAGACCGAGGCGCGCCTGCGCCGCAAGGCAATGGCTTAATCCGCGGATGCGCGAGCAGCTTGATCAGTGGCAATTCGTTATCGCGGCGCTGTCCATCGGTGTTGTGGGCACCTTGTTGTTAATAGGCTGGTCGCTTTTGGCGATGGTTCGCGCAGAGCGTAAACGGGATAAGGTGCGCGAGAAATGAGTGTGGTGAAGCCCAAGCATCAGCGGCTGGTGCTTCTGTCGTTTGCGGTGAGCGCGCTGATTGGTGCGGGTTTGCTGGCGGCTTATGCGCTGCGCAATCAGGCTTCCTATTTTTATGTGCCGAGCGAACTGGTGGCCAAGCCGCCTGAGGCTGGGCGCGCAATTCGGCTCGGCGGGATGGTCCAGAAAGGTTCGATCAAGACACTCGGCGACGGGCTGACGATTAATTTTCTCGTTGGCGATGGCAAATCACTGGTGCCGGTGCGGTTTCGCGGGATCACTCCCGAATTGTTTGTCGAAGGCTCTGGCGTCGTTGCCGAAGGGCGCATGGAAGGCGCTACGTTCGTGGCCGACAATCTGCTGGCAAAACACGATGAAAAGTATGTCCCGCGCGAAATGAAAGACATGAATAAGGCCCAGCTTCAGGCTGTGGCAGAGACAACGAAGTGATCGCGGAACTGGGCCTCGCCGTGCTGTGGATGGCCGCTGCGCTGGCGGCACTCCAGCTGATCGCGGGCAGCCTTGCGCTCACTGCTAAGGGAAGCCAGCTCGCGGTTATCGTGCGCCCGGTGGCTGTCGCGCAGGGTGCGCTCGTGGCAGCCGCTTTCGCGGCGCTCATCTGGCTGTTCCTCTCAACCGATCTTTCGGTCAAGCTCGTCGCGGAAAATAGCCACTCG
>JBBRXQ010000333.1:0-3641 GCA_038238515.1 Sphingomonadales bacterium
AGCTATTGACCGCCACTAAGACCGGCGACGCGGCCGCAATCGGTGCCCAGCTTAAGGTAACCGGCGGAACGTGCGGTGCCTGCCACAAGCAGTTCCGCGAAGACACCTGAGGTGAGCTCAAGCTCTGCGGAAAATACCGTCCGGGTCTGGGATCTGCCCGTCCGGCTGGGCCATTGGCTGATCGTGGTGCTGTTTGGCTTTTCGTGGTGGAGCGGCGAGAATCACGAAATGGATTGGCACCGCTGGTCGGGCTATGCGGCGCTCACGCTGCTACTGTTCCGGATCTATTGGGGCTTTGCCGGAGAGCGCACCGCAAGGTTCGCCTCATTCCTGCGCGGACCCGGCACGGTGCTGGCCTATGGCAAATCGCTCGCGCGCAGGCCCTATGTCGCTGGGCAGGGCCACAATCCGATGGGCGGATGGAGCGTGATGCTGATGTTGGCGGCGCTGACGGCGCAAGTCACCGCCGGGCTTTTTTCAGTCGATGTCGACGGGCTGGAATCGGGCCCGCTCGCTGATTACGTCAGCTTTGAAACGGGGCGCTGGGCGGCGCACATCCATCACCTTGTGTTCAATATCGCGCTGGCGGTGGTGGTCGTCCATATCGCCGCGATCGCGGTCTATCGCTTTTGGTTGCGGACCGATTTGATCACACCGATGATCACGGGCAAACGGCCTGCTCCCGGCCTCACAACGGTCGAGGTTGGGTCGGGCATTTCATGGCGCGCAGCCGCCGGCATGATCGGCGCGGCGGCCTGTGTCTATGCGATCGCCACAGGGTTTCGGTTCTGAGCCATTCCTTCTGGCTCGAGACACAGCCAAACCTCGCAAAATAATTGTTTCGCACTCGGCCAACAGGCGCTCCAGAATGCCGTAGCGTCATCATCAGGATTGCGCGTTTAAGGCCTGCTCTGGGCCCGAAACTCTCAAAGGCGGTGCTTTTCGCGGCGCGCGCAATCCACTAGCGAAGGCACCAGCAAAGATTCGCAGCAATCGCGATGGTGGGAGAGCCGCATGGAACACCCCGAAAATTCAAGCGCGCCAGATGAGGCAGCGATGAGCCTTGGCGCGATGGCGAAGCGGCTAGAACAGCACGGAGACCGGTATCTGCTCGATGGTGCGGCGGGCTGGCTGCAGGGCCGCACGATGTATGGCGGGGCCTCGTCTTTCATCGCCTATGCTGCGGCGCGCCGTCAGTTCCCCGATCTGGGGCCAATGCGCGCTGGCCAGGTCGGTTTTATTGCGCCCGTAGGCGAACAGCTTGAAATCGAGGCCAAAATGCTACGCGGCGGACGCAATGTCAGCCATGTTGAAACAAGCATCACTTGCGAGGGCGCTTTGGCGCACCGCGCAATCTGGTTGTTTGGCGCGGCGCGCGAGGCCAATGGCGCGGTCGCCGCGTCGGTAGAGCTAGAACTCATCGCGCCCGAAGAAGCAGAGCCACTGGGCGATCATGAGTTTTTGCCTGATTTCCTGATGCGCATGGATACCCGGCGGGTCTTGTCTGAAGCGCCCCAATCCGAAGCTCCGCGCGATGCCGTGATCCGCCGGTGGGTGCGGCTGAAAGAGCGCGGCGGGCTCGATCCGCTGGGCGAACTGATCGCCATCGGTGATACGCTGCCTCCCGCTGCGATGCGCGCGATGGAGCGGCGCGGCCCGATCAGCTCGATCAATTGGGCGCTCACGCCGCTGGGCGATGCGCCGCAAACGCGCGATGGTTGGTGGTTGCTCGAAACCGCGACGAACCATCTAGGGCATGGTTTCAGCAGCGAGACCTTGCGGATGTGGAACACCGATGGCCGCGAAGTAATGCGCGGGCTACAATCGGTTGCAGTTTTCGGATGAACTTTTTCGGATAAGTTTCATGCAGACGGCAGGCCTTGCGGGCCTTGCTGCGCTGGCCTACCCCATCATCAAACAAGCATTCATTAAGCCACGAGAGGCAAGCCATGTCTGATCCCATATCCGGTGCCAAAGAGCATATCGAAACCGCGCGGGCGCTGGCCGCTACCGTTAATGATATCCCGGCGGGCACCGCGCTTTTGCCCATCGGCCAGGTTGGTGTGATCGGCGCGGGCACAATGGGCGGCGGCATCACGATGAACTTCCTGACCGCCGGCATCCCCGTCACGATCGTGGAGATGACGCAAGAAGCGCTCGATCGCGGCGTGGCAACGATGGGCCGTAATTACGAAAACACCGTGAAGCGCGGCAAGATGGACGCCGCCGATGCCGCCGCCGCAATGGCGCGGCTAACCCCGACTCTCGATTTCGGCGCGTTGGCCGGGGCCGATCTGGTGATCGAGGCGGTTTATGAAAGCATGGATGTGAAGAAGGATGTCTTCGGACGCCTCGACGCCATCGCTAAGCCAGGGGCGATTCTGGCCAGCAACACCAGCTACCTCGATATCGATGCGATTGCGGCGACAACTAGCCGTCCCGCCAGCGTGCTTGGCATGCATTTCTTCTCGCCCGCCAATGTCATGAAGCTGCTTGAAGTGGTGCGCGGCAAGGCGACCGGCCACGCCGAGTTGGCCACGGTTATGGCGCTGGCGGTCAAGATCGGCAAAGTGCCGGTGGTTTCGGGTGTGTGTCACGGCTTCATCGGCAACCGCATGTTGAGCCCGCGCCACCAGCAGGCCGATGCCATGATCATGGAGGGCGCGAATTATTGGGATGTCGACAATGCGCTGCTCGAATTTGGCTGGCCGATGGGCCCGTTCCAGATGGGCGACCTTGCCGGGATCGATATCGGCTGGCACCGCGACCCCACCCGCATCGAAACGCTGCGCGAGGCGATGTGCGCCGCTGGTCGCTGGGGCCAAAAGACCAAAAAAGGCTATTACGATTACGACGACAACCGCCAGCGCAGCGTTTCAGAAGAGACCAAGGCGCTGATCGCCCAATTCGCTGCCAAAGCTGGCAAGCCCCAGCGCGAATTTGGCATGGACGAGATCCGCGAGCGCTTGATGTATCCGATGATCAGCGAAGCCGCGCTGATCTTGGATGAAGGCATCGCGCAGCGCGCTTCGGATATCGATACCGTGTGGCTCAATGGTTATGGCTGGCCGGCATGGACCGGCGGGCCGATGTTCTGGGCAAACAGCATTGGCTTGGCCACTGTGGTTGCGGGTCTCGAAAAGTATGGATTGCCGGTCGCCCCGCTTCTCGCAAAATTGGCTGCCTCAGGCGAAACATTTAGCTAAGGACAGGCCCAATGCGGATCGATGAGATCGTTGCATCCCCGTTCGTATCGCTAAGCGTGATCTTGCGCGCGCATGCCGCGCGGCGCGGCGATGCGATTGCTCTGGTGGATGAAACCACGCGCCTTTCCTGGGTAGGGCTTGATGCCATGCTCGACCGGGTGGCCGCGTCGCTTCAGCGCGACGGCGTGGCGGCGTGTGAACCTGTGGCGATTGCGGCATCCAATTCGGTGAACTCTGCGCTGGCGTTTCTGGGGGCATTGCGCGCCGGGGCTGTGGCCGCGCCGCTCACCTCCACCGCTGCCCCCGCCACGGTGCTGGCGATGCTCGCCGATAGCACCAGCCGGGTCTTGCTGCTCGATGCCGAGATGGCCGCGCAGCTTGATGGGCTGGCATTCCCCGCGCATGTCAAACGGATTGCCCTTGACGATAGCGCCG
>JBBRXQ010000334.1:0-3613 GCA_038238515.1 Sphingomonadales bacterium
CATAGTTCATCCACTCCTCGTCCGCCGAGACGAACAGATCGGCGGGTGCCTTTGCCTCCACCTGACGGGCGAGCGCGGAGGAGGCGGCGAAGGATACCACCGGGCGGGGATGGCCCCCATCACCTTTGCGCGCGGCCCAGGCATCGGCAGCGGCGGTCATCGCCTCTTGCAAGCTGGACGCCGCCAAAACCAGCGGGCCGCGCGATTGCGCCATGGCGGCCGGGCTGGCGGCCAAGAGCAGCACGGGCAGCACGGGCAGCAGCAGGCCAAACACGGCGGATTTGAACACGGAGCGGATCACGGCGTTTCTTTCATATGCTATATCCCTTTGTATATAGATCAGCGTGATTTGTGGAAGCCCCCATCCCGGGAAGTGCGGCGTTCATTGCGCTTTCATCTTAAGCATGAGAGGGGCAGGTGAGGCGCGATCTGCACCTAGATAAGGACCACTGCGATGATCCCGCTGATGCGAACCCTGCTTGGCTGCGCTGCTCTGGCTTTCTTTTCGGGCACTGCGCAGGCGCAATTGGGCGATTCCGGCTGGGTTGAGGCGCCGCAAGTGGCCGCGATCAGCGCGAGCGACCGGGTTTATGGCGCGGCGAAGGCCGATTTCAGCATGATTGTGTGGCTTGATCCCGAGTGCCCCTATTGCAAGGTTTTTGGACAGACGCCCGAGCGGGTGGTGGATGGTTCGGGCGGCAAGCTTAATCTGGCAGTGCGGCTTTATCCTTTGTCGTTTCACGGCCCCAATGCGGTGCTGGCCTCGGCCGCCGCGCTGTGTGTTGCCGATCAGGCGGGCGCGGCGGGTTTTTACAAATTCATGAGCGGCTGGCTGGCGCTGACCGGCGGGAACGGCAAGGGCATCGCAGCTGGCGAGGGCAACTTGGCCGCCGCCACCTCGCTCGCCGCCGCATCCGGCGCGAAAAACCCCGGCGCGATTGCCGCCTGCACCAAAACCCCCGCCATTGCTGCGCGGATCAAGGCAGAAATCGACGATGGCGAGCAAGCGCGGATCAGCGGCACCCCGGCGATCGCGGTGCGCAACAACAAGACCGGCGAGACGATCATGGGCGCCGGCGCGCTGAGCCAGGACGATCTCGAATCGGCGGTCAATTACCTTGCCGGGCGGGCCGGGGCAGATAGCGCGGCGCAGGTTGCGAGCCCCAAAACCTGAGCCGAAAAAGCGGGCAGGTTGACGAAGTTGACACAGTTCTAAGAGTTGCTTTGGGCGTTTGATTGTTGATCAAAAAGCCCTCGATCTGCGCCTGCTGCTCCCCCGCGAAAGCGGGGGCCTTGGTGGTTTCATACGTTGCGCTCTGACGGCCTGAGGCCCCCGCCTGCGCGGGGGAGCGGGGTGGGGTTGCGGGGGAGCGGGGTGGGGTTGCGGGCGAGCGGGGCGGGGTTGCGGGGGAGCGGAAGTGGCATGGCTTCTCAAGGGGCAGAGATTTTACCTCGACAGGCGCGAGCGGTTCAGCCTCCCTAACGGCGATTTCAAGACCCGTTACGCTGGGCAACGCGGGCGCTTCATCAAGGCAGAGCGCATCAATGCGGGCGTGGCGCGCGGCGGCGACTTCGTCCCATTCGGCGATGGCATCAGCGCGGGCCGCACGGCGCGCGGTGTCTGTCGCTTCATCGATGAAGGCCAACGGGTTTTCTTCCTCGTCGTCCTCCTCGTCGTCATGCTCCCTGTCGCCCTCGTCGTCTGGCTCCTGCTTCGCAGGGCGCAGCAGATCGAGATCGATGCCTTGCGCGCGCGCCTCCTCTTGCGCCAATTCGTCGGGCAAGGCCTCCACCGCTTCGGCCATGGTTCGCACGATAAAGGCGGGGCGGCTGGGCGCATCCGGGATCCAGCCATCGCCATCGGCAAATTCGGCTGCATCCGCCTCGCCGCACAGCATCGCATCGAGGAATTCATCAAAGCGCGCGGCGGTGGCCTGCCCGCGCTCGGCATAGAGGCAATGTTGATCAAGCCGGGCGAGGTGCGCGAGCAACAGCCGGGTATCAAAGCGCACGCGGTGGCCCACCGCCTCGCCCCGGTAATACACCGTTTCCGCTGTGCCATTTAGCGCGCGGTCGGCCAGCACTTGCTCGGCCACATCGCGCGCCAGCACCAGCGCCGCCTCCCACCCCTGCGCCAGCGCGGCATCGCGCCGCCGGTGGGTGTAAGCCGCCTGAGGCGACAGCCCAACCAACGCGCAAGCCGCGCGCACATTGCCATGGCCAGCCAGCGCGGCAAGAAACGCGACCTGCCGCTCGGGGGTGAATATATTGCTGCGCGGGGCGTGATCGCCCGCGCGCTCTTGTTGCCCTGCCGCGTAAGTTTGGCCGGGGTGGCTCGCCATAAAAGCCGCCCAATCAGGGGCGCCGCCGCCCCCCGGCCCAAACTTCGGAGGATGTGGAGGAGCAGCGCCAATAGGCGCAGAGCCGCGCCCCTCCCCCGGCAAGCCAATATCGCGCGCCGCAGGAACCCACCCCCGCCCAAACCCGCGCGCGCTTTCCCCATCCGGCGCAGGAAAGGCATCGCGGCTGGCCTCATGGCCATGCGATTGAGGGGATTGATCGTGCGGGGAATGCTCCATGACCATGCGACTCCTGTTTGGAACAAAAAGGGATCGCGGGGCGATAGATCAGGTGGGGGTGTGTAGGAAAGTTATTGATAGATAGCGCGGCTATGGAGCGAACCGCCCGGTTGGCCGTTGACAATCAGAACATAGCAAGTACGTTTCTGTAGACACAAATGACGGTGGCATTGCGATTTAAGCCGGTTGCCGACACTGTAACTCGATTATATTAGGAGGCAGCATGGCGATGACCCTATCTCCGACTTCTCGCGCGCCAGCAGGCGACAATGCGCGGAATCGCTTCAATTTTGTTGATCTTTTTGCGGGCATTGGCGGCTTGCGCAAAGGATTTGACGCAATCGGCGGCCACTGTGTTTTTACATCCGAATACAACAAGTTTTCGCAAGTGACATACGCCGCCAATTTCCGCGACAATCATCCGATATTTGGCGATATTACGACTCTGAATGACGCCAACGAGGTGCCAGATCATGATGTTTTGCTGGCGGGGTTAGATGTTTAACCAATTGTACTAAGTACACGCCGGGTGCCAGCTTCATGGAGTCGTGCCCGGTAGCGCCCAACTTCGGCAGCAACTGCTGGTGAGTCATTCCAAAATTCAGAGAACACACGTTCTGCTTCGTTTCTGGTGCCCCGGAACCACTTTTGGCTAACAACGCCGTTCTCATACTGAGACCAAAGCGTGAGTCGAAACATTTGCATAAGTACCGCCTTTTTCAATCAAACGACGAAATAGACTGCTAATACGATACAACAATATCGCCGAGATGATTTTTCACAAATTATTTAAGAAACAATTTTTGAAGTGCCAATCGAGAAAAATAAGGTTCGGATCAAAACGAGACGCCGTCCTTAAATTTTTTCCTTCATAACTACAGAAATACTCTCGTGTTAGCTCGCTCCCACTCTCTAATATATTGCGCGATACCCGAACCTTAAGATTTTGATCCACTGAAATTAAACCACTATCAAACGCACGATCAAACGTACCTGATAAAAGCAAGCCATTTGCAGGATTGTGGCGGTTTTCA
>JBBRXQ010000335.1:0-3607 GCA_038238515.1 Sphingomonadales bacterium
CTATGGTGTTTATGTGCTGCGCTATGAGGATTCAGCGGTCGCTCCCAAGTTGCAGACCGGCCCGCTGCCCGATTATCTGGTCACGGGCAAAACCTTCCCGGTGGTCTATCAGTTCAATCTCAAGAACGCCGATGGGCTGCTACTCTCGCAAAGCTTCATGATGCGCGATCATGATCTTGTCTATGTATCGGATTCGCCGTCGGTTCAGATCCTAAAGCTGACCGGGCTGTTCAATTCGTTCGCCTCGATCTTTAAGAACAACAACTTCAACGCCTTTAACAACAACTTCCGCGATCAGTAAGCGGCGTTAAGGGATCGCCGAGCCAAGGCGGTCCCGTAAATTGATGGCGCGCAAGCGCCGCTTCGCAGTGCCGTCCTCTCAAGCGGCGATCCCGACCGTCCGGTGAAGCCCGCGCGCACGGTTGGTCGCGGCGCGGATCGCGGCCTTGATCCGTGGGCGCGGGTTCTCAACAAACTGGTCGGGATAGATTTGCTGCAGCTCGTCCAGCAGGCTGCGCGCCGCAACATATTGCCGAAGCTCGCTTAGAAAGCGCACTTTGCCCAGATCGCAGATCAATTGCCGATCGCGGTCGATGCTGCGATTGCGCGCACTGTCGAGCAGGCCCAGCATCACCGGCAGCGAAAGGTCGGCCAGCGGATCGCGGTCAAACGCTTCTTTGGCGATGGGCTTAACAAGGCGGAATATCCCGCTCGATTGGATTTCGCCCAGATATTCGAAATGATCGGCAAACAGCTCCTGCATCAGCTTCACAAACGGCACGCCGTCGATGAAATAATCCTGCTGGATCAGGATGCCGCCGGGTATCAGCGCGGGCATAAATTCGCGCATGATCGCCAGCTGGATGTCCGCTGATTTCAACACGTCGAGAAACATGATCTCGATCGGCGTGCCATCCCATTTTGCCAGCGCAATATCGCCCATGTGCAGATCGACAAGGTGATCGACCGGCTCAATATTAAGCCGCAGATAATCGTCAAAGCTATCGCCGACTTGCCAATGGCCTTTCACACCGTGGCGTTCAAAAAACGTCATCATGCCCGGATTGACCACGCCATATTCATAGGTCTGGATCACCCGGGGCGAATATCCCACGAAATCGCGGTACGAAGCGTTGGCCATCAGTCCAGCCCCTAGGCAGATCGTCGATGCGCCGCAAAAGACGCCCGCATCCATGATCACGCCCTGCGCGTGGTATTCATGCTTAGCCAAATGGAACAGCAGCTTGCGCTCGTCGATCGACATCATCGATGGGATATGGCGCACCATATCCGGCAAAGGCGCGCGGAGCCTGCTGGCAAAGGTCGGGATGTGCGTGGTCTTCATGGCGCGCTATTCCTGCGATTCTTGGGCTGAGGGGGCGGTTGGGCGGGTCAAATGGTCGGGTGCTTTTTTGCCGCTGCGCCAATCCGCACTTGGCATTGCCCCTGATAGATATGGCTGGGTTCAAAATGCGTTAGCTCGGTCGCGCGGGTCATGAAAAAGTTCGCGGTGCCGCTCGCCGGATCATAATTAGTGATCACAATGGCATTGAGCAGCACGCCCGAAATCGTCGATGAAAGCTCGGTTCGATCGGGCCAGTAATCGATGACCCGTTCAAACCGGCGGCCCGGCTGCGGGGCAATGGCATCGGGATCGGTCAGGATCCGCGTGCGCCGATTAACGCGCTCGGGTTTCTCAAACGGCTCTGGCGGCCCCTTGGTCCGCACCGCGATGCTGGGCAGAAACAGCGAGAAGGGATGCACCGCATCATAGACAAGCTCGGCGGCGGTTTGCTGCTTGCTCGGATCAAAATTGGTAATGTGCCTGATCGAGCAGGTCAGCATCCGGTCGGGTATTCGCGCCGCCTTTTTGGCAGGAGCCGCCTGCGCCCAAAGCGGCAATGTCGCCGCGCCAAAGCAGGTTACCGCGCACAGGATCACATTTTTTAGCCGCATGGGATTACCAACGTCTGGATAAAGAAACACAGGCGAAAACCCCGAATCCGGGATGTGCCAACACCTCTGCCTCCATCACGAGAAATTGTGTCAATCAAATGAAACAAAACCTCTCCACGAGCACTTATGATGCTTGCCCGCGATGCCTTGACTAACAAAACATACGCATGGCGCCGCGCGCTTGCGGCGATCTTGCTGGCATTGTGCGCGGTTTTGGCGGCGGTGCCTGGTTTGGCGCGCGCCGATGCAATCGCTGCGGATCGATTCGCCGCGCCGCAATCCGCACCGCCGCCGCTTCAGGGCTCAACCCGTTCGCGGATAGGGCCGGCCAGCGCGCCGCTGTTTGTCCGCATCGCCCCGCCGGTCTATGCCGCGCCCGATGATGCTCCCCCGGTCTATAGCGTGCTAGATGGGGCAACGCCGTTCGCCGCCACCTCGTTCGCAGCAGCCGGATTCGCTGCAACATCGCGCGGCCGGGCGCTTGATTGTCTGACGATGGCCATCGCTTACGAAGCCGGGCAAGAGCCGCTTGTAGGGCAACAGGCTGTCGCGCAGGTCATCCTCAATCGCACGCGCGTAGCGCGGTTCCCAAATTCGGTCTGCGGCGTGGTGTTCGAAGGATCGCAGCGCAGCACCGGCTGCCAGTTCACTTTCACCTGCGATGGATCGATCCGCCGCCGCTTGCGCGATGCCACGATGCAGGTCGCCCGCATGGCCGCCACTTCGGTGTTGGCGGGTCAGGCGCCCGATTGGGTCAGCGGCGCCACGCATTATCACGCCAACTATGTCCTGCCTTATTGGGCCGCCACCGGAACCCGCGTGGCGCGGATCGGCGCACACATCTTTTATCGAATGCGCGGCGATGCGGGAATTTCGTCTTCTGCGCTGCTCGGCAATGAGCCCGATATTGCCGCGCTTCAGATGATGGCCCGCACCCCCGCCTCGCCGCCGCTCCAGCGCGCCCGCGCCCAGGGCAGTGCGCGCCTCTCGCCCAGCGCGCCGCGCTCGCTGTTCGCGCCTTGGGGTGTGCCTATCGGTGCGGCGGGCGCCGCGCCGCCGGGGCAAAACTGATCGCTCTAACGGGTTGTGCGAATGATGTAAGGGTGCGCGGGCTTGCCGCTCATTTCGACCACCGCGTCGCTGTGATGGTGCGCGCCGTCCGCCATCGCGGCATCGACTGAGATGGTGATCGGCCGCCCAATCAATGGCGCTTGATCGGCAAAAGCGATCGCGGTCCGCTGGCCTGTGGCCTCGCGCTGGCGCTCGATCTCGGTCACTGCGCCCCCGCTGTTGCCATATGCGTTCAGCGCTTGCGGACTGGCATAACGCGGCGAAAACGGCACTGCGCCGGGCTGAACGGTAACAAACGGCCGCAGCCGCGCGATCACTTGGGGGGAAAAGCCCCGAATTGCGCCGAGTTCGTCGATGGTGAGCAAGCCGCTGTTGCGCGGGGCGATCCCTCTTTTGGCATAGTAAGGCGCTTCTGCGCCGCCAGGCCGGGCTTCGTCGTCCTCATCGATCCAATCGAGCAACGAATCGCGCGCGACCTCGATTTGCGCCAGGTCCATCCCTGCCTCGCTCAGCATCCGGTCGATCGCCGGGGCTTCGATGGCATTCAGCGCCACCTTGCCGCGCTCGTCGATCAGCGCAA
>JBBRXQ010000336.1:0-3600 GCA_038238515.1 Sphingomonadales bacterium
GCGCGGGGCTCTATCTGCCGCTGCGCGCGGGGCTCTATCTGCCGCTGCGCGCGGGGCGGGCTTCGCCGCTGCGCGGGAAGCAGGCTTGGCATCGCCGCGCGGCGGTGCCTTTGCTGGCCGTTTGGCAGGGGCGGTTTTGTCGTCCATCCGCTTTGGGGCGCTGCGTCCGCTGGGCGGGCCATCCGCGCGCTTGCGGCGTTCGCCCCGGCGCTCCTTGCGGTATTCCTTGGCATAGGCCTTGGCCGCGCGCTTCTCGATGGTCTTCTCAGGCACCAGCTTGATCGGCTCGAGCGGCAAGTCGCCATCGGCTTCAGTAAAGCCAAGCTGCGCCATGCTAGCGGCAAAGTGTTCGGGCAGCGGCGCGGTGACGTCGAGCAGATCGCCCTCAGGGTGTTCGATCCGCAGACGGCGCGCGTGGAGATGCATTTTGCGGCTGATGCTACCGGTCAGGAACGCTTCGGGTCCGCCATATTTGCCGTCGCCCACAATCGGGTGGCCAATCGCGGCCATGTGCACGCGCAATTGATGGGTGCGGCCGGTCAGCGGCTGCAACTCGACCCACGCGGTGCGGCCCCCCGCCTGATCGATCACGCGGTAGCGCGTGCGCGCGGACTGACCGTGCTCGCTTTCATCGACCATCATCTTCTCGCCGCCGGTGCCCGGCTGCTTGGCCAGCGGCAATTCGATCAGCCCGTCTTCGATATCAGGCACGCCCGCGACCAGCGCCCAATAAATCTTGCGCGCGGTGCGGCCCGAAAACCGCTTGGAAAAGAACGCCGCGCTGCCCGGCGTGCGCGCGATCAGAAGCACGCCAGAAGTATCTTTGTCGAGCCGGTGGACAAGGCGAGGACGCGGGTCTTTTTCGCCCGCATAAGCATCGAGCAACCCATCGACGTGCTCATAGGTGCCGCTGCCGCCCTGCGTGGCAAGGCCCGGCGGCTTGTTTAGCACAATGGCGGCGCGGTCCTGCTCCAGAACCATCGCCTCAGCCATGGCGATTTGCGCCTCGGTCAGCGGCTTACGCGCGCCGCCTTTCCCACCGGGCGAAGGCGGCAAATTACCGCCGGGTGGCACGCGAAGCACTTGCCCTTTCTCAATGCGCGTATCGACATCGGCCCGCTTGCCGTCCACTCGTAACTGCCCCGTGCGCGCCCAGCGCGAGACGGTGGCAAAACTCACTTGCGGCATATTGCGCTTAAACCATCGGTCCAGCCGCACGCCGTCATCGTCTTTGGTGACGCTGAACTGCCGAACGTCCTCAGAGCCGTCTTTAGCCTCGCTCATGCCGCGCCCCGCATTAACACTAGCCCGCCCACCAAGCCGCCAAATCCGGCGATCAGCGAAAGAACGATATAAAGCGCGGCTTGCACCGCCGCCCCCCGCTCAGCCATCAGCACCACTTCAAGCGCGAACGAGGAAAAGGTGGTGAACCCGCCGAGCACGCCCACCCCCAGCAGCAGACGCCATGCCTCACCGCCGCCATGCCGCGCCAGCCAGCCCACCAGTAGGCCCATAGCCAGGCTGCCCAGCACATTGGCCGACAGGGTGGCCCAAGGAAACGCGGCGGCCCGCGCAGGGCCAAGCAGCGCAGCGCAAAGATGCGTGGCCAAGAAACGCAGCCATGCGCCAAGAGCACCGCCCGCCGCGACAAGGGCGCTGGCTTGGAAGGTCAAAGTTGAGTTCATGGCGGCTCCTTTAGATTAGGAGGCTGCGGATTGCACGACTTTGCTTGCTATCGGCGGCCAGAATCAGTATCGGGCGCTCCTTGCAGCCGACCTTTCGAGGATTCGGCCAGTTTTTGTTTCTGAAATTTCCGGTGACCCCCGCGTGCGCGGGCTCTCGCCCGCATATTATGAGGTATCGCGGTTTATGCAAATTCTCGTTCGCGACAACAATGTCGATCAGGCTCTTCGTGCGCTCAAAAAGAAGCTGCAGCGCGAGGGCGTGTACCGCGAGATGAAGCTGCGCCGTCACTTTGAAAAACCATCGGAAAAGCGCGCCCGCGAAAAGGCCGCTGCGGTGCGCCGCGCGCGCAAGATGGAGCGCAAGCGCATGGAGCGTGACGGCGGTAAGTAGGCCGTTGGCGGGGTCATCCCGCTGCACTAGCCACTTGCCGGACGCGCCCTGCTGGGCCAAGAGGGCGCCGTTCACGCGGCGCCCTTTCGCTTGTCGGGCAGGCGTATGTTGGTCCAAATAATATCTGGCCGTGCCCGCGATTTGCTCATTGGGGCGGCTCACTAGGGGAAGTACATGTCGGAGATCACCCGCGTTGCGCTGCAGCCAGTCGCCAAAGGCGCGATCACCCGGATGTGGATCGGTATCGTTCTTGCGCTGCTGATCGGCGTCGGGATCGCTTGGGCCGCCCGTTATCAAGGTCTTACCGTGCAAACGGTGAAAGCCGGTGAAGGCCCCATGCCCGGCCTTAGCGATGTGGTGTTGGTCAATTACGCGGGCCATCTTACCGACGGCAAGCAATTCGATGCCGGCCAAAAAGTGGCGATGCCCGTGGCCGGGGTCATCCCGGGGTTTAGTCAAGGGCTGCAGAAGATGCAGCGCGGCGGCAAGTACAAGCTGATCATTCCCGCAGCGATGGCGTATGGCGCGCAGGAACAAAAGAACCAAAGCACCGGCGAAGTGGCCATCCCGGCCAATAGCGATCTGGTGTTCGATGTTGAGTTGCTCGATTTCAGGAACCAAGCCGAAATCGAACAGCAGCGCCGGGCTATGCAGCAGATGCAGCAGCAGCAGCAGGGCGGCGGTGCTGGTGGGATACCCCCGGGCATGCCCGGGGGCGCACAAGTCCCCGCGCAATAGCAGCAGCACAGCGCCCGCTTGAAGGGGCGCGGATGGGCTGCTAGCGATCGGGAGAGATCATTTTCTTCGAAAGCCGCACTTCCTGTCGCACCTTTTCGCGGCTGCAACCCTTGGCGAAAGAAACCGGCATGTCCGTTGACACCGCCACCGTGGCGAAAATCGCCTCGTTGGCCCGCATTAAGATCACCGATGCCGAGCTTTCGGCAATGGTTCCTGAATTGAACGGCATCCTCGCCTGGATCGAACAGCTGGGCGAAGTAGATGTGACCGGCATCGAACCGATGACGGCCGTGATTCCCAATCATCAGCGGCTGCGCGATGATGTGGTGGGCGCCGATCCGCTGACCGGCGGCGGCATCCGCGATGCGGTGCTGGCCAATGCGCCCGCGCCTCAGCATGGCTTTTTCGGCGTGCCCAAGGTGATCGAATAATGCCAATGATCGACAACCCGCTGACAGATCTGGGCGTCGCCGCCATCCGCGACGGCGTGGCCGAGGGCACCTTCACTGCCAGCGAGGTCGCCGCCGCATTTAACACCGCCGTGGCCGAGGCGCAGAGCGCGCTGAACGCCTTTATCCTGACCACACCCGATGCGGCGATCAAAGCCGCCGCGCGCGTCGATGCAGACCGAGCGAGCGGCAAGCCACTGGGCAAGCTGGCCGGTGTGCCGATCGGCATGAAAGACCTGTTTGCGACCAAGGGCACCGCCACCACCGCCGCCAGCCACATCCTCGAAGGCTTTGTCCCGCCATACGAATCGACCGTTAGCCAAAAGCTGTGGGACGC
>JBBRXQ010000337.1:0-3596 GCA_038238515.1 Sphingomonadales bacterium
CTTCCCGCCGACAACATCCTTGTGATGCTCAACGGCAAGCGTTTGAACCGTTCGGCTCTGGTGCAGGTTTATAACGGCAGCGACACCGCGCTTGGCTTCGGTTCGCAGGGCGCTGACATTTCGTCAATTCCTGCCATCGCGATCAAGAGCCTTCAGGTTCTGCGTGAGGGCGCGACCGCACAATATGGTTCAGACGCCATCGGCGGCGTGCTTAACTACGGCTTGCGCGATAACACGGGCGTTGAGCTTCAGGCACGCTACGGTCAGTTCTACGAGGGCGACGGTCAGAGCATTCAGATCGCGGGCAACGTCGGGTTCAAGCTGGCTGACCGGGGCTTTGTGAACTTCTCGGGCGAATTCACCAATGATCGTCAGACCAGCCGCGGCACGACCCGCGCTTCTGCTCTCGAATTTGCGCGGGTTAACCCAACCCTTGCTTCGCAAATTCCAAACTTTCCGGGGCCAGCGCAGATCTGGGGTAATTCGCCGAGCGAAGGCTACAAGCTGGTGCTCAATTCGGCTTACGAAGTAACTGCAGAGAGCAAAGTCTATTTCTTCGGCAACATCGCGCGGAGCAACGGCAACCAGAGCTTCAACTATCGTCCTTCGCAGCGCGCACCCGTGCCGCTTGCGATCAATGATGGCACTGGAGTTCCTGCAACATCGCGGCCAAATAACAACGCGCTGTTCCGCAATCCTGTTTACTTGACGCCGTGCCCTGCTGGCAATCCAACCTGCCCTGCTGGCGGCTTTGTCAAAGATGCCAACACGTACAGCTTCTCGACACTCTATCCTGCTGGTTTCACCCCACGCTTTTTGGGCCAGACAAACGAAGCTACCGGAACAATCGGGTTCAAGGGTACTTCGGGCAGCAACTTCACTTATGACGTCTCGGGCACAATGGCGCGTAACTCGCTAGACCTCTCGATGACCAATTCGGTGAACTCTTCGTTTGGTCCAAACAGCCAGACGAGCTTCAAGTTCGGCAAGCTCATTCAGTCGGAAATTAATGCCAACCTTGATCTGACTTATGCTTTGGATGCTGGCCTTGCCAGCCCAATTACATTCTCAGCCGGTGCCGAGTATCGCCGCGAGAAGTACGAAACGACGCAGGGCGACTTGCAGTCGTATGCAGCAGGACCATTCGCGTCTCAGCCACTCTATATCGATAACGGTGGCGGCGTATTCACGCGGTCGCAGGTGCTGAATGGCGATGGTATGCTCGTGAATGAAACCAACAGCTTTAGCCCAGCTGCAAGCGGATATGGCGGCAACAGCGCGCCTTCGTCGCTTCGTCAGACCAACTTTGCGCTTTATTTGGGCGCAGAAGCGGATGTCACTGACAAGCTGACTATCGGCGCAACTGGTCGTTATGAGCGTTACAACACGTTTGGTGGCGTGTTCGTGGGCAAGGTCAACGCAATCTATAAGATCGTGGATGCCCTGTCAGTTCGTGGCACCTTCGGCACCGGCTTCCATGCTCCTTCGCCTGGGCAGGTTAACACCGAAATCTTGACGACTGCCTTCCGCGCAGGAACCGGGGAACAGGTTCAAACCGGAACATACCGCGTGAACAGTCCAATCTCGCAGTATTTTGGTGCACGTCAGCTTGGCCCAGAGCGC
This sequence comes from Sphingomonadales bacterium, assembly GCA_038238515.1. Classification (GTDB taxonomy): domain Bacteria; phylum Pseudomonadota; class Alphaproteobacteria; order Sphingomonadales; family Sphingomonadaceae; genus Novosphingobium. The sequence continues at coordinate 1,624 of JBBRXQ010000337.1, forward strand.
TCGACCAACTTCGGTGCAGGCTTTGTCTTCAATCCGATCAGTGCACTGACTTTGACGATTGATGGTTACATCATCAAAGTCCGCAATCGCATCGGGATATCTCAGGTCTTCACAGTCACCGCTGCGGATTTGTTGGCATTGCCAGCACTTCGCTCAGTGGGTGAAGGTGGCGACGTTCAATATTTTACCAATGGCTTTGACACCACGACCAAGGGCATTGACGTGGTTGGTAGCTATCGAACTGATCTCGGTTCGGGTAAGGCCAACTTCACATTGGCTTACAACTACAACCGCAGCAACGTAACTCGTGCTGATCCGGGTACAATCTCGCCAGAGCGTATTTCGGACATCACGAACTTTGCTCCGAAGCACCGCATTGTTGGTTCTGCAAATTACACGATCAATGAAATCTCGATGAACGCCCGTGGTAATTACTTCAGCTCGTGGAGCGCAGCAGCGGATTATCCGGGTCAGGTATTCGGCGCCAAGGTAACTGCTGATTTCGATGTCAGCTATACTTATGCTGAGAAGTACACACTGACGCTTGGTGCGAACAACTTGTTCAACACGCGGCCAGACCGGATTGCACCGACAACGGTCAACCCGATCTTCGCGCTAACCAACGCGACTGGTGACGGTCAGATCTATCCGCGCAGCGGCGGACCCTTTGGGTTCAACGGTGGGTTCTGGTATATCCGTGCCCGCGTAGTGTATTGATCTTTGCGATACGAACCTGAATTTCGCCGCGCTGATTGCTAAGCGGCGAGCAAAAATTGAGTTTGGAAATACATAATTCCAGCGCCGCAGACCAAGCGGCGCTGGAATTTTTTTTGAGCGAGTTTGACCGCCTAATGTCTAAAAAACGTTCTTACTCGCAGTCAATCAAGACATCTCATTGGCTGATCTTAGCCGCACCGCGCTTGACTTGGGCGCGTGGGCAAGGATCCGCACATTTTGAAAGACCGGGACCAGACCCGAGATTGCTGGAGTTCCCATTTTTGCCCGAAAAAACACGGTCAATACGCGAACAAAGCGCTTTGCGTGCACCATCCAGCGACATAACATCCGATTTGTATGTGGTATCGCAGGAATTCTGATGTGCTGAATTTTCGATTGGTTGCGCTTCTCTCCAGCAGTCTTTGCCTCTCAGCCGCGCTGGCGTTTGCGTCGCCCGGATTTGCGCAAGATCGGCCGACCAAGGGCGAATCCTCGGTCGAGGTTTCGGACGAGGGCCGTGAGATTTATGAGCAGATCTGCCAATCGTGCCACATGGCCGATGCCAAGGGCGGCGGCGTGGCGGGGGCGATGTTTCCCGCGCTGGCGGGCAATGCGCGGCTGGCGGACAAGGATTATGGCAGCATCATCCTGCTGAAAGGGCGCGGCGGGATGCCGTGGTTTACCGAAATGCTGACCCGTCCGCAGATTGCCGCAGTGCTCAATTATGTGCGCGGCCATTTCAACGAATACCACGATACGGTGACGGTGGCCGATCTTGACCGGATCACCACCGCCAGTCCGCCCGTGCCCGATTGCAATTGCGGTCACTGAATTACCTTACTGGTGGAACCGCAACACAGCCAAACCCGCTGCCAAAGGAAGTTTGATGTTCGATCAATTTAATGCGCCAACGCGGCGCGATCTGCTTTCGATGATTGGCAAAGTTGGCGGCGGCGCGGCGATGTATCAGGCGATGACCGTGCTGGGCCATGCTGCCGAATCGCAGTTTACCGGCCCCCCGCAATTGAGCGGCGCGCGGCCCGGCGCATCGGTGCTGGTGCTTGGCGCTGGCCTTGCCGGCATGCTGGCGGCCTATGAGCTGACCAAGGCAGGTTACAAGGTTAAGATATTGGAGCTGCAAGGGCGCGCAGGCGGACGCAATATGACCATTCGCGGCGGCGATACGGTCACCGAATTGGGCTCTGTGCAAAAGGTGAATTTCGCGCCGGGCAATTACCTTAATCCCGGCCCGTGGC
>JBBRXQ010000338.1:0-3588 GCA_038238515.1 Sphingomonadales bacterium
ATAGAGCGTGCCGATATCCTTGTGGTTGGTTGACATGAACCAGCGGGCGAAAAAGCCCGGTGTGTCGCTGTGTGCATGCGCATCATCATGATGTGCTGCAAAACCTTCGTGGTCGGCGGGGATAGTGGCCATGATGGACTAACCTTGTTCTTGGATGTTTTAAGCAGGCTTAGCGGCGACGGGCGCAGCGGCGACAGCGGGGGCAGGAGCAGCGGCGGCAGCAGGGGCTGGGACAGCAGCGGCAGCAGGGGCTGGAACAGCAGCAGAACCGCCAACGGTGCCGCCTTGTTCCTTCACCCACTGTTCGAACTTGGCCTTAGGGAGCGCCTCTACAACGATCGGCATGTAACCATGGCGCGCGCCGCAAAGCTCTGAACATTGGCCATAATAAACGCCCGGCTCATTGATAAAGAGCACCTTTTCGTTAATCCGTCCTGGCACCGCATCGGATTTGAACCAGAGCGATGGCACCGCGAACGCATGGATCACGTCCGATCCAGTGGTTTGGAGCCGGATCGGCACGCCGGCAGGCACAACCATCCGCTTGTCTGCGCCAAGCTGGGGCTGCTCGCCGCGCGCAAGCGCTTCGGCTGGGGGCAGTATATTCGAGATGACCTCAAACCCACCATTGTCAGGATAAGTGTAGCCCCAATACCATTGGTATCCAGTCGCCTTTATCGTGATCGTTCCCTTTGGCGCGGGCTTATATTGGTGAGCAAGCAAACTCATCGACGGGACCGCGATCACCACGAGAATGATGACAGGGATCAGCGTCCAAGCCACTTCGATCGCAGTGTTATGGCTGGTTTTAGACGGAATGGGGTTCACACTCTTGCGAAAACGCAGGACCACTACGAAAAGCAGACCAAGCACGAAAAGCGTGATGACAGTAATGACTGGCATCAACAGATAATCATGCATCGCCAGCGCCTCTTGGCCGATAGGCGAATATTGGTCCTGAAAGACCATCCCTTTATCAACCGGCTGACCCTTGCCCGCAGTAGGCTTCATCGGCACATAGCGTTCTGTGGCGGAAGGGGGAGTTACAACAGCTACGTCTGCAGCCGCAGCAGGCGCGGCGGTTAGTTGTTCCGGCAAAGGCATAAGCGGCGCGGCTGGCGCGATGGTGGTTGCAGGCTTTGCTGCCACCGCAGCTGATGCTTGCGGCGCTAGCATCAGCACCGCAGCGAGACTTGCGGCGCGGATCGCATGGCCCATCATTCGCGCTGTATCAGCAAAGATCATTTTTCAGTTTTTCCGCTCTTAACTATCGTTTAGGATAAGACGAAGTCGGTCTTCAACACTTGGCGCTATCTCAATAAATTGGCCCTATACGCTCAGGAGTGTTGAGTCTCAAGCGTACGAAGGGACATTTTTTCGCTTGGTATCCTGCCCCTAAAAGCAGTTAAAAGGCTTGCTCACTGGTCGTACCCGGGTCAAAGCGGCCGCCATTCAGCAAGCCGCACGCAGCGCATGCGCGCGCTGACAGATGGAAATAATATGCACGAAGACGAAATCCTTGCCGAGTTTCGTAGCTGTCAAGCCTTGCTAGAGGGGCATTTTTTGCTCTCGTCGGGCCGCCACAGCGCGCATTATCTGCAATGTGCCCGCGTATTGATGGACCCGATGCGCGCCTCACGGCTCGCAGCAGCTCTGGCCGCCAAGCTGCCGCGCGAGTTACGTCAGGCGATCAGCAAAGTGATCGCACCCGCGATGGGCGGCGTGATCATTGGCCACGAAATGGGCCGCGCGCTGGGAGTTGAAGCGATGTTTGTCGAGCGGCCAACCGGCACTTTTGAGCTGCGGCGCGGGTTTTCGATCAATCCGGGCGACAAGGTGCTGGTGGTCGAAGATGTCGTAACGACCGGGCTTTCAGGCAGCGAGGCGATTGCGGCGATCACGGCCGCTGGCGGCGAGGTGATCGCCGCGGCGGCGCTGGTTGATCGTTCTGCGGGGAGCGCCGATCTTGGCGTTCCGTTTACCGCGTTGGTTTCATTCAATTTTCCGACATATTTGCCGGATGACCTACCTCCCGAACTGGCCGCAACCCCGGCGATAAAGCCCGGCAGCAGGGCCGCATGATGGCCATTCAATTGCCTGCGCGGCTGCGGCTGGGCGTGAACATCGACCATGTGGCCACAATCCGCAATGCGCGCGGCGGCCATCATCCCGATCCGGTGCGCGCGGCGCAGATCGTAGCGGCAGTGGGCGGCGACGGGATCACCGCACATCTGCGAGAAGATCGCCGCCATATCCGCGATGAAGATCTTGCGCGGATTCAAGCGGCGACCGATCTGCCGCTCAATTTTGAAATGGCCGCAACCGACGAAATGCTGGCGATTGCGCTGCGCCATATGCCCCATGCGGTGTGCATTGTGCCCGAGCGGCGCGAGGAGCGCACGACCGAAGGCGGGCTGGATGCAGCCGGGCAGCACAACCGGCTTGCCCCGATCGTGGCGCGGCTGCGCGATGCGGGGATCCGCGTAAGCCTGTTTGTCGCGCCCGATCCGCGCCAGATCGAGGCCGCAATCCAGCTTGGCGCCCCAGTGGTTGAGCTTCACACCGGCGAATATGCCCATGCCGAGGGCGATGCGCGCGCGGCAGAGCTAGCCCGGTTGACCGAGATAGCCGCGCTGGCCGCGCGGGCGGGGATCGAATCGCACGCGGGTCATGGGCTAACGTATGACAACGTCCAGCCGATTGCCGCGATCCCGCATCTGGCAGAGCTTAACATCGGGCACTATCTGATCGGCGAGGCAATTTTTGTCGGACTAGAAACGGCAGTTCGGACGATGCGCGAATTAATGGATGATGCCAGCACTGGGCAGCGCGCATCCGTTTTGGCGGGAAGCAGCAAATGATCATCGGGCTTGGTTCGGATCTGTGCAATATCGAGCGGATTCAAGCCTCGCTTGACCGGTTTGGAGAGCGATTTGAGAACCGGGTATTTACCGAAACCGAGCGCATGAAGGCGGCGCGCCGTCCGTTTACCAAAGCAGGCACGCTGGCCAAGCGGTTTGCCGCCAAGGAAGCATTTTCTAAGGCGGTCGGCACCGGCTTTAAGGCCGGGGTTTTTATGAAGGATATCGGAGTGGTCAACGCCCCATCGGGCGCGCCGACGCTGGCGCTAACCGGCGGCGCAGCGGCACGGCTGGCGGCGATCACGCCTGCGCGCCACCAGGCAGTAGTGCATCTGACCATGACCGACGATCACCCGTGGGCGCAGGCGTTTGTGATCATCGAAGCGCGCGCCATTGCCGCTGGTGACGCATGAACGAAACATCGGCCTCTGCGACGAATGGCGAAATTGAGGAACCTCCGCTCGGTATGCGGATTAACCCGCCAATGGCAGGCGCATTAACAGGTGAGGACGGCATCAGTTGGGTAGCCGAATTGCGCGGGCTGTTGCTGATGCTATTGGCGGTGGTAGGGTTTCACAGCTTTATCGCGAAGCCATTTTTTATTCCGTCGATTTCGATGATGCCCAACCTGCTCGTGGGTGACCGGCTGGTAGTCTCAAAGTATCCTTATGGCTGGTCGTGGGTTTCAGCATCATTTCATATCCTGCCGCGATCGCCGCAGAAAGTG
>JBBRXQ010000339.1:0-3586 GCA_038238515.1 Sphingomonadales bacterium
AACATCAGCGCGAGCGGCGCGGGCACGCGGCCCTGCATGCTGTTCACCTGCTCGCGTGACATGATAACTTCGCGCGCTGGCGGGATTGGTGCGCCGATTGCTTTGAGCGCATCGGCGATTGAAGTGCCTTTGGCCAATGCGGCGATCAGTTTGTCAGCGGCTTGCTTGGCCGCGCCTTGGCCCTTGCTGCGCGCGAGATCGGCGGCCACCAGCGTGCGGATTTCGGCCAGCGGCGGGGGCGCGGCGGGGTTGATCTGCGCGACATCGAAAATCGCCACACGTTTGCCGGGCAAAACTTCGGCAACCTGCGGTTCGCCTTCGCGCTCCATCGTGAACACGGTTTGCAGCAGCGGGGCGACATCGGGGGCCAGCGCGCCCGGCGGCTTGCCCGGAACCGAGCCATCGGCCAAAATGGGATCGGTAGTAATCAGCGTGAGACCCATCGATTTTGCGACATCAGCAAGGCCGGTGCCATTGCCAAACTGTTCTTCGATCTTGGCTGAGACATCGGTAAGCGCGGACTGGCGCTTTTCAGCCATAAGCGCGGCAACGATTTCTGGGCGCGCCTGATCGAGCGTTTTGCCCGGATTGCGCGACACCGCGTCTACCCGCAGCAAATGCCAGCCAAGCCCGCTTTTTGCAGGTGCCGATAGCTTGCCTGGCGCAGCGGCAAAGGCGGCGTCAACAACGGCCTGAGACGACGCGGCAAGAAGCGAGGCTGGTGTCTGTTTTTCAAGCTTGCTCGCTGACAGCCCTTTGGCCGCCGCCGCAGCCTCGATCGACTTGCCGCCGGATATTTCATTGGCAAACGCTTTGGCCGCGACTTCGGTTGGCACGATAACTTGTGTCAGCGTGCGGGTTTCGCTGGCGGCATAGGTTGCGCTGTTCAGTTTATAGCGTGTTTGCACATCAGCGTCGCTGGGCGCGGGGAGGTCCTTGATCGCGGTTTCGTCAAACGCGGCGAAGCGGATCGAGCGGCTTTCGGCGCGGGTATAAACCGCGATGTTGGCATTATAATATGCGGCCAATTCCGCATCGGTGGCGGCCGCCTTGGGCGCAAACAGCAGCGAAGGGATCAGCAGGACCGAACCCTCACGGCTTTCTTTGGCCAATGCGATGTAGCGGATCGCGGCATCTTTCGGCAGACGTGCGCCAATGCTGGCTGGCAGCAGCAATTGGCGGGACATCAAGCCTTTGGCAAAATCATCGCGGACCAGCGCTTCGCTGAGGCCGCGCTGGGCGATCAACTGCTTGTAAACCTGCTCGCTGAATTTGCCATCGGCACCCTGAAACGCAGGGCTTTTAACAATTTCGCTATCGATCAGCCGGTCGCTGGCAGCAAAGCCCTGGCGCTTGGCCCATTCCATCACCGCCGCACGGTCGGTAAGCTGGGTGAGCACTTCATCGATCGCGCCGCTATCGACAAATTGCTTCATCGTAAGCGTGGGGCTTTGTTGGCGCGCGCTTTCAAGCGCTCGGGTCATGCTTGTGGCAAGTTCGGACGTATCGACGCGTGCTTTGCCCACAGTGGCGGCGCGATCACCCCCGGCGATTCCGCCGAAGCTGCTTGAAGATATGTCTGCGCCGGCAAAGGCCAAAGCAATAAGGCCCAGAAACACGAGCGTGATGAAAACGCCCAGCCGGGACTTCGTGATGGAGCGAAAGAAACTGAGCATGAGCGCCGATCATCAGATTGAAGTGTGCAGGCGCCGCATTAGGGGCCAATCGCGCCTGCTGCAATGCCTGCTGCAATTGCAGTCATCAATCGAGCGCCGCAAAAAGGCTGACGCCGCAGGGCAATATGCTACCTTATGATCATTGAGGCGCTTTGCATTTGGCGACCCAGTTTGATAGGCGCGCCCCTAGATCTTAAAATCAGCCACGAGGATGCGGCGCAATTCAATGACACAACGACCCTATATTGTCGGTAACTGGAAGATGCATGGCGTTCGAACTATGCTTCCCGAAGCACGCTCGATTGATCGAGCGGCTCAGCGTTACCCAGATGTTGAAATCGCGTTGGCCCCTCCATTCACGCTGATCGCGGCGCTGCGCGATGCGGTGAGCGCGATCGGCATCGGCGGGCAAGATTGCCATGCCGAAGCCAAGGGCGCGCATACCGGCGACGTTTCGGCGGCGATGCTGGCCGATGTTGGCGCGGACTTTGTGATTTTGGGGCATAGCGAGCGCCGCCGCGATTATGGCGAAACCGATGCGGCGGTGCGCGCCAAGGCGCAAGCGGCGCTTGCGGCGGGGCTTTGTGTGATTGTGTGCGTGGGTGAGACGCTGGAGCATCGCGACGCTGGGCAGGCCGAAGCGGTGGTTTCGGCGCAAGTGGATGGTTCCCTGCCGCAAGGCGAAAACATTGCCGACGCGATTGCGGCGGGTCGGCTGGCGCTTGCTTATGAGCCGGTTTGGGCGATCGGCACGGGCCGGGTCGCGGCGGTGGTGGATGTCATCACGATGCACGGCGCGTTGCGCGCGCGGCTGATTGCAAACTTTGGCGAGGGCCACGCCAAGGTGCGCATTCTTTATGGTGGATCGGTGAACGGTGAGAACGCAGGCGGCTTGCTTGGCGCCGAGGGTGTGGAGGGCGCGCTGGTTGGCGGCGCAAGCCTTACCGCAGAGGCTTTTCTGCCGATCATCGCTGCGGCCAGCCAGATCATCGGCTAGGTGCCCGCGCGCAGAGCGCAAGAGCAGCGGGCCATCGCGGCTTGCGTATGGTGCGCGCGCGGCTTAGATGCGGCGCATATTATTCAGGCGAGATCAGCATGTCGTTCTTTATATTCCTTACCGTAGTTCAAGCACTGGTCGCAGCGGCGCTGGTTGGCGTGATCCTTATCCAAAAGTCCGAAGGCGGCGGGCTGGGTGTTGGCGGAAGCCCGGCGGGCTTTATGTCGGCACGCGGCGCGGCAGATTTCCTAACCCGTGCGACAACGGTGCTGGCGACCATCTTTGTCGGGCTAAGTGTTGTTTTAGCCGCATTGGCGGTTCGCACCACCAGCGGGCGCGAAATTGATACTACGCTTGATCGCACAGTTCCGGTTGGTCCCGCGATCCCGGCGGATCCACTGGCACCTGCGCAGGGTGTACCAGTTCAGGGTGCGCCAGCAATTGGTCCTACTCAATCGCGGCCCGTGGCCGCGCCGGCGCAGGCCGCTCCGGCCGTCAAACAACAAGTGCCTGCCGATCCACTGGCACCAGCCACCAAACCTTAACGCAGCAAAGAAATCTGTTGCAAGCCGCTTGGCGCTTGCTGCGCCTTTGCTTTGAACTTGTGGATGGACTGCCCGAATTTGGCAGTCACTGCTTGCGCGCCCCCGGCTTCTGACGATAAGGCTTCCCTCCCATGGCGCGGTACATTTTTATAACCGGCGGCGTGGTTTCCTCGCTTGGCAAAGGTCTTATGGCGGCAAGCCTTGCGGCTTTGTTGCAAGCGCGGGGTTTCCGCGTGCGGATTCGCAAGTTTGATCCGTATCTCAACGTTGATCCGGGGACGATGAGCCCTTATCAGCACGGCGAAGTTTATGTGACTGACGACGGGGCCGAGACCGACCTTGATCTGGGGCACTATGAGCGCTTTACC
>JBBRXQ010000340.1:0-3557 GCA_038238515.1 Sphingomonadales bacterium
CCGCTGCCCCCGCCACGGTGCTGGCGATGCTCGCCGATAGCACCAGCCGGGTCTTGCTGCTCGATGCCGAGATGGCCGCGCAGCTTGATGGGCTGGCATTCCCCGCGCATGTCAAACGGATTGCCCTTGACGATAGCGCCGTGGGAGAGCCGTTTTCCAGCTGGATTGCGCCAGTAGGCGCGGTGCCCGAAGAGCGGCAGCCTTTGCCGGAAGATCCGTTCAATATCATCTATTCGTCGGGGACCACGGGCACGCCAAAGGGCATCGTGCAAAGCCACCAGATGCGCCACGAAAACACCCGGCGCGCGATCCGCAGCGGCTATGATGATGCAACCGCCACGCTCAGCTCCACCCCGCTCTATTCAAACACCACGCTGGTCAGCTTTCTGCCCACGCTCAGCGCGGCGGGCAAAGTGGTGCTGATGAAAAAGTTTGATGCACGCCGGTTTCTGGAATTGTCTGAGCGTGAGCGTGTCACCAATGCCATGCTCGTGCCCGTACAGTATCGGCGCATTATGGAATTGCCCGATTTTGAGAGCTTCGATTTGTCGGCCTATCGGCTGAAAGCCTGCACCTCCGCACCCTTTCCGGCGTGGCTGAAGGCTGATGTGCTCGCGCGCTGGCCGGGTGGGCTGCTTGAGGGATATGGCCTTACCGAAGGCGGCGCGATGACCACGCTGCTCGCGCACGATTATCCTGACAAGCTGCACACAGTGGGCCAGCCCTCGCCGGGGCATGTGTTCAAGATCATCGATGAGCAGGGTCTTGAGCTGCCACCCGGCGCGACAGGCGAGATTGTTGGCCGTTCGCCACTGATGATGAACGGCTATCATGGCAAGCCTGACAAGACGCGCGAAATGGAATGGTTCGATGCCGATGGGCACCGCTATCTGCGCCACGGCGATGTCGGCCGGTTTGATGAGGATGGGTTCCTGATCCTGATGGACCGTTCGAAAGACATGATCATCTCGGGCGGGTTTAACATTTACCCCACCGATCTTGAGGCCGAACTCACCCGCCAAACTGCCGTGCGCGAAGCGGCTGTTGTTGGCGTGCCGTCAGACCGCTGGGGCGAAACCCCGCTGGCGGTAATCGTGCTCGCCGATCCTTCTGCTGATCCCGAGGCCATTCGGGCCGATGCCAACAGCCGCCTTGGCAAAACGCAGCGTATTGCCGCCATCGAAGTGGTGGACGAATTGCCGCGCAGCCCGATCGGCAAAGTTTTGAAGCGCGATCTACGCGACCGCTTCGGCGGCAACCCCATTACCCAAACTCAAAAGCCCACCAATCAGCAGGAGAACACCAATGCGTGATGCCGTTATCGTCGCCGCCGCCCGCACCCCCATCGGGCGCGCTTACAAGGGCGGCTTCAATGCCACCCCCGGCGCCACATTGGGCGCCTATTCGCTCAAAGCCGCAATCGAGCGCGCCGGGATCGATGGCGCCGAGGTTGACGACGTGGTGTGGGGCGCAGCGCTGCAACAGGGTACGCAGGGCGGCAATATCGCGCGGCTGGTTGCGCTGCGCGCAGGTTTGCCCGTTACTGTTTCGGGCCAGAGCATGGACCGGCAGTGCTCGTCGGGGATGATGGCAATTGCCACGGCCGCTAAGCAGGTAATTGTTGATCACATGGACATTGTTGCCGCTGGCGGGCAGGATTCGATCAGCTTGGTGCAAACCAAAGAAATGCGCGTCGCCGGCGATCCATCGCTCGTGGCGATGCACAGCAAGGTCTATATGCCCATGCTGCAAACCGCCGAAACAGTTGGCGCGCGCTACAACATCAGCCGCGAAGCCTGCGATGCTTATGCGCTGCAATCGCAGCAGCGCACCGCCGCAGCGCAAGCCGCCTGCAAATTCGATAACGAGATCGTGAACTGCGAACCCACGATGGGCGTAGCGAACAAGGAAACCGGCGAGATCACGATGCATGCCGTGCCCTTGACCAAGGACGAAGGCAACCGCCCCTCGACCACGCTGGAAAACCTGCAAGCCCTGAAACCGGTGATCGAGGGCGGCATCATCACAGCGGGCAATGCCAGCCAGCTTTCCGATGGTTCAGCCGCCGTTGTCATCATGGAAGCCGCAGTCGCTGCAGCCAAGGGCCTCACCCCGCTGGGCCGCTATGTCGGCATGGCAGCGGCAGGAACCGAGCCCGATGAAATGGGCATCGGTCCCGTGTTCGCGATTCCCAAGCTACTCGGCCGCTTCGGCCTCAAGATGGACGATATCGGGCTGTGGGAGCTGAACGAGGCATTCGCGGTGCAAGTGCTCTATTGCCGCGATAAGCTTGGCATTCCTGATGAGTTGCTCAACGTCAACGGGGGCTCGATCTCGATCGGGCATCCTTATGGCATGACCGGCGCGCGCTGCACCATGCATGCGCTGATCGAAGGCAAGCGGCGCGGCGCGAAGTATGTCGTGGTAACGATGTGCGTGGGCGGCGGCATGGGCGCAGCGGGCTTGTTCGAAGTTCTCTGATCGGCGGCGCAGCGCGCCCCTTCCCCCTTGATGGGGGAAGGATATGCAGGCTTGGCAGCTTGTCTGCCTAGCCGGAGTTGGATGGGGGTGGGAGGCAATGCGCGCCGCACCTATCCACCCCTATCCAGCCTGCGCTAACGGACTACATCGGTAAGCTGCGGCATCCTTCCCCCCATCGAGGGGGAAGGGCTGCTTTTGCCAGTTTGGGGCTGAAAGCCGCATGTCTGGATACGACTCCGTTTCTGCCGTTCGTGCTTCTGTGGTACCGTCGCCGAAACCAGACGTAAGGCCATCCCCACCATATGATACGTTTCCCGATCCGCACCGTGGCTCTGGCACTTGCCATAGCCGGAGTTAGTGGGTGCGCCGAGGGAAAGCATCCCTTCCGCATGGTCCAATTCTGCCTTGATAACCCCGGCGAAATCCCTGGCTTCACAACCTTCATGCGACAGATTTCAGACGAACATCAGATGCGGTTTTACGATCGCAGCAGAGACACCCATCAGGAGCTAACGTCCCTTGCCGCAGACAACGAAAACGTGCCGCTCAATGATCGAACCGTGAACATCGGTGCTCAGCATGGAGATGACTTTAGCTTTGGGGCGGGCAACCTCGGTATGCCGACCGACCAAATCGTAATTGGCTTCAATGGCGACGACTTGAAGGCCGCTCATGCATTCGCCGATTCCGCTATCGAAAAACTATCGGGCCGATGGAAAGTCAAAGAGGTCGCCTCCGGCAAAGGAGCGTTCCCGCTGACGAATTGCAATTAAGGAATGACTGTCTCCCAGAGGGGCTGATCTAGTAGCAGGCATTCACCTATCCACCCAATTCCAGCCTATCCGGCTCAGCGCATGACGTCCCAAAACCTGCCGGCACCCCGGCTTCACCCGAAGTGCACATGGAAGTGCGGCGATCCATCCCCGCAAGTTCAGGAAACCCCCGCCTCAGTCTTCCCCGCCCGCCCCGCAAAGCCCTGCAGCCCCAGCCACCATTGCAGCGCGATCACGCCGCCCTTGGCGGGTTGCAGGATCGCCGTGATCAGCGCGAGGGCAAGGGTGCCCACGATCAGCATC
>JBBRXQ010000341.1:0-3554 GCA_038238515.1 Sphingomonadales bacterium
CATTGTGCAGAAGATGATCGACATCTTCCGCGAGGAAAACCTGGCCGGAAGCCGCGGCGAGATGAGCGATACGCTGACCTTCATGGATCAGCAGCTCGCGGATCGTCAGAAGGATCTGGAGGTCGCCGAGCAAAAGCGCCAAGAATTTGAGGTCAAAAACGCAGCGACCCTCCCCGGCACAGGCTCGCTCACCGGCAAGGTTGAGGCCGCTCGGTCGGAATTGCGCGGGATCGAATCCGATCTGCTCGCCGCGCAAAGCGCGCTCGCCTCGATTAACGGCCAGCTTTCCGGAACCCCGCAAACGCTTTCACTCCCCGGCGCTTATGGTGGGCCCAAGAGTGCGCTGGCGCAGGCACAAGCCGAACTGAACGCAATGCGCGCGCGCGGCCTGACAGATAGCCATCCCGATGTGATCGCGCAAAAGGCGCAAGTGGCGTCGCTTGTGCGCGGCGCTGCGGGCGACAATGGCAATTCGGGCGGCACGCCCAATCCAGCCTATTCCTCGCTCATCTCGATCAAGGCTGATCGTGAAGCGAGCCTGATCTCGCTGCGTTCACGCAAGGATTCGATCAGCCAGCAACTCGCGCAGTTCACCGGTCAGCAATTCAACGAGCCAGCGCTGGCGGCAGAGGCCGCGCGGATCAATCGCGATTATGATGTTCTCAAAGAACAATACGACAAGCTGCTGCGCGACCGCGAACAGTTGCGTCTGCGCGGACAAGTGGAAAGCCAGCGCGACTCGGTCAAATTCGAAGTGATCGATCCGCCAACCACCCCGCGCAGCCCCTCAGCGCCCAATCGTCCGCTGTTGCTGATGCTGGTTTTGGCGGTGGGCCTTGGCGCAGGTTGCGGTCTGGCGTTCGCTGTGAGCCAGTTCCGCTCGACATATTCCACCACCGGCCAGCTGGAGCGCTCCACGGGCATGCAGGTGATTGGTTCGATTTCGATGACCATGACCCGCGGGGCAAGAGCTTTGTACTGGCGCAATTTGCGCTGGTTTGCGGGGGCTTCGGCAGGCCTCGTGGTCGTGCTCGCCGTCTTGCTTGTCGTCGAACAATTAAAGCGCGGCATGGTCGCTTGAGGATGCTGGAACCACGATGACCGACCAGAGCAAAATCCCGCTTCCGCCGCGCGCCGGAGCTTCGCAGCCTTCCCAGCCTTCCCAGCCTTCGCAGCCTTCGCTGATCGAGCGCGCCGCCGGAACGTTTGATTTTCGTAGGTTCCAAGCGCCCCCGATCCCGGCGGTGCCCCCCGCACCATCGGCGGTTGCGCCCGCTAAGGTTGAAGCAGCTCCGGCTGAGGCGGCTCCATTTGCACCATCTGCGATGGCTCCAGCCTCTGCCGTTATGGCCAAGCCTGCATCGCAACCAGCAAAAGCGCCCAATGCTCGATTTGCTGGCCTGCCCCCCGCCGCAACCCTGGCGCAGCCATTTAGCGGAACCGTTCACGCAATCGATCGGCACCACCTGCGCAAGCAATGCCTGATCGAGCCCGATGGTCCGGTAAACGGGCTGCTCGAAGAATTCCGCATCGTCAAACGCCAGCTTTTGACCACTGCGCTCGAATCGCGCGCTGGCCGGGCCGATCCGCATGGCGAACGCATTATGGTCTGCTCGGCGCATCCGGGCGATGGCAAAACCTTTTGTGCGGTCAATCTTGCGCTTTCGATGGCGGCGGAGAAAGACACCGAAGTCCTTCTGGTCGATGCCGATTTTGCCAAGCCCACCGTGCTTTCAGCGCTAGGCCTGCCCGGCGGGCCGGGGTTGATGGACGCGCTGGTTGATCCTGATCTTCTGGTCGAAGACTTGATCTACGGCACCGACATTCCAGGGCTGTTTGTGCTTCCCGCTGGCAATTCAACCGGCGCGGATACCGAATACGTGGCCTCTGCGCGCACGGCGCTGGTGCTTGGCCGGCTAACGCAGCATTCGCCAAACCGGATTGTGATCTTTGATAGCCCGCCGGTGCTGGCCGCTTCGCCTGCTTCGGAATTGGCATCGCATGTCGGCCAAGCGCTGATGGTGGTGCGGGCCGATACAACAGGGGAAGCCGCGCTGCGCGACGCAGTCAACATTCTATCGGGCTGCGCCGACATCAAGTTGTTGCTCAACTGCACGCGCTTCTCGCCCACCGGGCGGCGCTTTGGCTCTTACTATGGGTATCAGCAATGAACCAGCTAATCGGCTCCATCTCCCTTCGCGGCACCTCGCGGTTTGCGCTGGTCGCAGCGGGTCTCGCTGTTGCGCTTGGCGCTGTGCCAGCGGCGGCGCAATCGATGGGTTATGGCGATCCGGGCGATGCCGATACAGAGGCGTCGACCGATCAAGGGCGCGGCGGCAGCGGGCAGCAAGCCCGCAGAACCACGGTGCGTCCGTATATCGAATTGTCGCAAGGCGTGCTGGCCCAGCTAAAGCCTGTGAATGATGTGGTCACTTACACCGCGGTTGCGGTTGGGGTCGATGTGGCGCTTGCCGGTCGGCGCACAGAGGGCGCGGTCTCATTGCGCTATGAGCGCCGGTTCACCTACGGCGGCAATCTTGGCGGCAACGATACCGTTTCGGGCTTGGCGCGTGTTCGCCATGATCTGATCCCACGAACGTTGACCATCGAAGCGGGCGGCCTTGCCGCGCGCACCCGCTTTGAAGCAAGCGGGGCATCGCGGATCAATGCGCTGCCCGGTGGTGACCGGATCAGCCAAGTCTATTCGGCTTATGCCGGCCCGGCATTCACCACGCAGGCTGGCGACATCGCGCTGGCCGGCTCGTATTTGGTTGGCTACACCAAAGTTAACACCCCGCGTCTGACAGCAGCCGCGCCTGCGCAACCGATCGCCCAGCCGCAAGTGGATATCTTTAACCAATCGGTTGCGCAGAATGCGCAAGTTTCCGCAGGCTTTCGTCCCGGCACAGTGCTGCCTGTGGGGCTAACCGCCAGCGCAGGCTTTAATCAAGAGAATATCTCCAACCTTGATCAGCGCGTGCGCGATCTGCGCGCTGGCCTGCAAGCCACCTTGCCCGTTTCGCAAAGCCTCGCTTTGGTGGGTGATTTGGGCTGGCAAGAGGTTGTTGTCTCCGGGCGCGATGCCGTGCGCGGGGCAGGGGGCGTTCCGCTCGTTGGCAACGACGGCCGTTTCGTTACCGACAAATCAAGACCGCGCACGATTGCTTATGAGACCAGAGGGTTGACTTGGGATGTCGGCGTGATGTGGCGGCCCAGCCGCCGCACGACGCTCTCGGCCTTTGTCGGTCGCCGTTATGATAGCTGGACCTACAACGGCTCGTTTTCCTATGTCCCCAATTCGCGCAGTTCGTTTAACGTCAATGTTTACGATGGGATCACCGGCTTTGGCTCGCGCGTTGGCGCGGCGGTGCGCGATTTGCCAACTGACTTTGAAAGCACGCGCAATCCGTTCAGCGGCGATATCAATGGCTGCGCACAAGGCGCGCAGAGCGGGGGCTGCGTCAATGGCGCGCTCAGTTCGCTGTCATCAGCGGTCTTTCGCGGACGCGGCGTTGCGGCAAACTATGGTCTGAACGTGGGCCGCTGGCGCGCAG
>JBBRXQ010000342.1:0-3551 GCA_038238515.1 Sphingomonadales bacterium
CAGGCCATGTCCGCTATTCCACCACAGGCGGATCTGGCCTGCGCAATGTTCAACCATTGTTTGCCGATCTGGCATCGGGCGGTTTTGCGATCGCGCACAACGGCAACATTTCAAATGCCATGACGCTGAAGCATGAGCTGGTGCGCAAGGGTGCGATATTCCAATCGACCTCTGACACCGAGGTGATCATCCATCTGGTCGCGACAAGCCGTTATCCAACGCTGCTCGACCGGTTTGTTGATGCATTGCGGTTGGTTGAGGGCGCGTATTCGCTGATTTGCATGACCAATCAAGGGATGATCGCCTGCCGCGATCCTCTAGGCATTCGGCCTTTGGTGATGGGCCGCCTCGGTGACGCTCCGGTATTTGCCAGCGAGACGGTTGCGCTTGATGTGATCGGCGCAGATTTCGTGCGCGAGATCGAGGCGGGTGAACTCGTAGAAGTCGATCTGGATGGCACAATCCGATCGCACCGACCGTTCGGCGCAACGACCGCGCGCCCGTGTATTTTCGAGCACGTCTATTTCAGCCGTCCGGATTCGCTGATGGGCGGCCGATCTGTCTATCAGGTGCGCAAAGCAATCGGCGCTGAGCTGGCGATCGAAGCGCCGTGCGTGGCCGATTTGATCATCCCCGTGCCTGACAGCGGCGTTCCTGCTGCGCTGGGATATGCAAATGAGTCTGGCATCCCGTTTGAACTCGGCATTATCCGTTCGCACTATGTTGGGCGCACATTTATCCAGCCATCAGACGGCGCGCGCCATGCCGATGTTAAACGTAAGCACAATGCTAACCGCGCGTTGGTGGCGGGTAAGCGCATCGTGCTGATCGACGATTCGATTGTGCGCGGCACAACCAGCATGAAAATTGTTCAGATGATGCGCGATGCTGGCGCTGCTGAAGTGCATTTTCGCGTGGCTAGCCCGCCAACTGAGAATTCGTGTTATTACGGCGTCGACACCCCCGAACGCTCAAAGCTGCTGGCGGCGGGCATGGATGTGGCGGCGATGGCCAAGTTCATTCAGGCCGATAGCCTAGCGTTCGTTTCGATCGCCGGTTTATATCGCGCGGTCGGCGAAACAGCCCGCAATGCGGCGCGCCCGCAATATTGCGACGCCTGCTTTACTGGTGACTACCCCACGCGTCTTACCGATCTGTCTGAGCGCGACGGCCCCGATCAACTTTCGATGCTGGCTGAGAGAGTCGCGTAATGAATTCGCCTGCTCGTCCGTTTGAAGGTCAACTCGCGCTTGTCACCGGGGCCAGTCGCGGGATTGGCGCAGCTACTGCAAAAGCGCTCGCAGCCGCAGGGGCGCACGTCATTTTGGTCGCGCGCACCGCCAAAGATCTCGATGAGGTCGAGCAAGCGATTTTTGATGCTGGCGGCAGTGCCACTATTGCGCCGGTCGATCTAGGTGAGGTTGATGCCATCGCTAGGCTCGGCGGGGCGCTTCGCGAACGCTGGACGGCGCTCGACATTCTGGTGATCAATGCGGCGGTGCTGCCCCCGCTTACCCCGGTTTGGCAAATGCCATCGAACGATCTGGTCCGCGCGATGACGCTGAATGTTATGGCTACCCAAGCGCTGATCGCAGCGTTTGATGCGATGCTGAAGCGCAGCGGCGATGCGCGCATTATCGGCATGACGAGCAGCGTTGGCGAGAAACCCCGCGCCTATTGGGGGGCATATGGCGCATCGAAAGCAGCGTTTGAGAACCTGCTTGAAACATATGCTCAGGAAGTTGCCGCGATATCGAAAATCAGGCTCGCAATCCTCGATCCCGGCGCCACGCGCACGGCGATGCGGGCCAAAGCATATCCCGGAGAAGATCCCGCCAGCGTTAAGCCGGCCGAAACTGTTGCGGACTATATCGTTGCGTTGTTGGGAGAAAGTTTCGCCACCAATCATCGCGAACGAATTAACTAATTCCGGCAACCTGTTACTCTAATCCACCCGTAACTTTCTCGGCCCAAACATAAGCTCATGGCGCGATAAATTCGACGCCAGAGCAGGATGATGCCGATGATCAAGAGTTGGCCAGAACACGGCAGTGTTCCGCAAAGTTTCGCCGAAACTCCTTATGAGGTCGCCGCGCAAGAAAACCGCTGCGCACCGCACCAAGGCGTCAATATTCCGGCCACATTGCGTTCATCGTCAGCCAAGGGATTTCACACCTTTGTACATGATCTATCGCTTGGCGGTTTTAGCTGCAATGCGCCAAATCGAATGCATACCGGAACGATTTGCTGGCTAACTTTGCCGGGGCTCGAAGCACTGCAATCCGAAGTAATTTGGTGGGAACGCGGGCAAGTTGGCTGTGCGTTTGCCAAGCTGCTCAGCCCGATTATCCACGAGAACATCGTAAAGCGATATCCTTGCGATGATGGCAATGGCTAGCGCTCCTCGGCAAAGTTAAAGCGCGCTTTAGGTTTTCAGATTTTTCTTTATCAGCGTGACCTGACTCACAGTTATGCCCCCGCCAGCAAAACCGCCTTCGCAATACATAAGGTAAAACCGCCAAAGCCGCACAAACCGTTCATCAAACGCCGAGGGCAGGCGGCCTGCCTCAACCGCATCGTCAAAAGCCTCGCGCCAGCACTTGAGGGTGCGAGCATAGTCTGCTCCAAAGTCAGATTGATCGTGCCATTCAAAGCCGCGCTCTTCGGCAAGTTGGCGAAATTCGCTTTGACGCAGCAGCATGCCTCCCGGGAAGATGTAAGTTTGGATGAAGTCTGCGCTGCGCGCATAAGCATCAAACAATTCGTCGCGGATGGCGATGTACTGGATCGCGGCGCGGCCCCCAGGCACTAGCGCGCGCGCCACGCAATCTAGATAGGAAGGCCAATATGCGCGCCCAACCGCCTCCACCATCTCAGCACTGATCACTGCATCGAACAGCCCGGAGACCTCTCGATAATCTTGATAAAAGAACTGCGTATCGGAAACCGGATCGGATGCTTGCCGGCCGTTCGTCCATTCAATCTGCTGGCGTGAAAGGCTGATCCCGGTCACATTTGCGCTGTGTTGTTTGGCCAGACGCCGCGCCAAATATCCCCAGCCAGAGCCGATTTCGAGGACACGACAACCCGGGACCAGTGCAAGGCGCTCTGCAAGCCGATCAACCTTGTTGCGCTGCGCTTCCGCGAGCGGCGCATTGAGCGCGATGCCATCCCATAGCGCGCCCGAATAGCTCATCGTCGGATCGAGCCACTGCGCATAAAAATCGTTACCAAGGTCATAGTGCGCGGCGATGTTATGTCGGGCCCCTTGACGGCTATTCCGGCGAAGAAAGTGGAAGATTATCGCTGCGATCCGCCAAGGTCCTTTGGCGCGCAAGGTATCGCCCAGATGAACCGCATTGCGCATTATCAGCGAAAATAGTGTCGGCGCATCTGGGCTATCCCATTCACGCGCTTCGTACGATTGGTAAAATCCGATCGACCCGCCAATTGCAAACCGCACGATTGCCCGCCAAGCATGGATTGTAATTTCAGCCGCAGGGCCATCTCCGCGCCCTCCCAGCAGGCGCGATGTGTTGCCGGGAAGATGC
>JBBRXQ010000343.1:0-3529 GCA_038238515.1 Sphingomonadales bacterium
CCGGGCCCGGAACGTAGCGGCGCTGCACCGCGCCCGATGGATTGGCGACCTCTGCGATCATCGTATCGCCATCATACACAAACCGCGTCGAGACAGAAGTGTTGTATTCGGCCAGACGCCCAGCGGCGTCGTAGCCCATCGTCGCGCCGGGGCCGCCCGTCATCTGGTTGAGCCGGTTATAGGTGTACGTCGATGATCCCGATGTCTTCAGATTGCCGCGACCGTCGTAGGTGAACGTCGTCGTCCCCGCAGGCGTTACCGTCGATGCACTGGTATACTGGTTCAAAATTACGGTGCCACAGAATTACGATCCCAGTTTACTAAATGACAGGAATACGGTGCCAGTTTACTAAATGCTGTTAACTCTCCATCGGCCTGCGCCCGCGCTTGCGGGACCGGAGCGGTTTGTCGTTTGAAGCCACGAGCGCAATGGTGCGATTGAAACTATGGTGGTCAAGTCTGCGCTAGCCGGAAAGCTCGCTTGCAGGTTTGGCTGGCCAGAGCTACGCCTGCCTTCATCAGCCTTAAGCGAGAGCACCGCGCATGACCCTTTCCGTTACGCCGATCACGCCCGCGATTGGCGGCCTAGTTTCGGGCATCGATCTGGCGCAGCCGCTTGATGATGGCGCGTTTGGCGAAATTGTTGATGCGCTTCATGATCGGTTGGTGCTGCTGTTTCGGGGGCAGGACATCAGCGAGGAGCAGCACCGCGATTTTGCTGCGCGGTTTGGCCCGTTGCACCATCATCCGATCTACCCGCATTCGTCGCAGGTTCCCGAGATCATGCTGCTCGATAGCGCGGTGAATGACCTGCGCGACAACGCGCTGTGGCATAGCGATGTGAGCTTTAATGAAATCCCGCCGCTGGGCTCGGTGCTAGTAGCGCGGATGATTCCGGAGACTGGCGGCGATACGCTGTGGACCAGCGCAGTTGCCGCTTATGACGAACTGCCCGACCAGATGAAGGCCGATCTGGCAGGGATGACCGCCAAGCACGACATCGCAAAATCGTTTCCGGCAGAGAGGTTTGGCACCGATCCGGCTGCGCTTGAACAGCTTGAAAGCGCCAAGCGCAACAATCCGGCGGTGACTCACCCGGTGATCCGCACGCACCCGGTAACCGGGCGCAAAGCGGTTTATGTAAACGAGGGCATCACCACTTCGATCGATGGGCTGGAGAGCGATGCGAGCGACGCGCTGCTGGACAAGCTGTTTCGCCATGTCACCAAGCCCGAATTTGCGATGCGCTGGCATTGGCAGGAGGGCGATGTGGCGATCTGGGACAACCGCGTGACGCAGCATTATGCCTGCGACGATTATCGCCCGCAGCGCCGGGTGATGCACCGCGCCACGATGATCGGCGACCGGCCGTTTTGAACGCCGAGAAGGCGCCAAAACCGCGCGCGCTATTGCCATTTTTCCTCGGGATCGGCGCGGCGTCGGCGGCGGCGCATGTCGGCAATAATTTTACGACCTATCTGGTTGGCGGGCTGATCGACCGGTTTGGGTTTACGCCGATCCAGATGGGCGCGTGGAGCATGGTGGAAACGCTGGCCTATGCGGCGGCGATGTTTCTGGTCGCGCCGCGCGTGGCATCGATCAGCCCGCGCGCGCTGGCTTTGGCGGCCAGCATTCTGGTCGTGGCTGCGCAATGCGCATCATCGCTGACGGGCGCATATCCGCTGCTGATGGTGGGGCGGATTGCGGCGGGGTTTGGCTTTGGATTGCTCAATACGGCGGTCAATCTTTCGGCGGCGCGGATGGATTATCCGGCGCGCGCGATTTCGGCGGGGCTTGCGTTGCAAACGTTGCTGTTTGCCTTTGTTAATCTGGGGCTGCCAATGATTGGCCGCGATCACGGGGTGGCGGGCATGTTTCTGGCGCTGGGCGGATTGTCGCTGGTGCTTGGGCTCGGCGCGCTAATGCTGCCGAGCGGGGCCATTACGAAGGCGGACGATGCTGGCGAGGCGCGCGCCATCGCTGCCAAGCCAATCGGCGCTGATGGCACCCGTGTGCTTGCCGCGATGGCGCTGTTTGCGTTTGGCAGCCTTGCCATCTGGCCATTTATGGAGCGCGCCGCGCACGCCATAGCAATTGATGCGGTTACGTTTGGCCAATTTGTAAGCATTGCCACGATCCTGAGCGCGGGCAGCAATCTGATCCTTGCGATTGTGGCATCGCGTTTGAAACGCAGCTGGCCGCTGGCTTTTGCGTTGATCGCCTGCGGCACCGCCTGTGCGCTGCTCACCACGGTGCAGACACCATTTGCCTTTGCTGCAGCGATCAGCCTGTATCAGGTCACATGGTTTATGACCTATCCGTTGATCCTGGGCGTTGGCTTTGCGGTCGATCCAAGCGGCCGATTGGCGGTGATGACCACGGGGACCTGGCTTTTGGCGCAATCGCTTGGCTCGTTGGGAGCGGGGATTATTGCGCAAGCTTATGATGGTTATACGGCCATCGGCCCGATTGGGCTGGTTTTCTGCGTGGCGGCCATATTCGTGGTTTGGCCGCTGACGCGCCGGATTGATCGCGGTTTGTCGTTAGCCAATCCTGCCTGAGCCCAGATTTACCCTATTTTGCGCTGGCGAGAGACAAGATCAAATGATGATGGAAGACGATTGATGGCAACCGCAGCAAGGCGGCCTTCGTCGTCCAGCTGAAGCGGCTGCGAAAATTCGACCCCGATGCGATCTTCGCTGCACCAGCGGCATGTCGCAGTAGCGGTATGGCCGTTTGATAGCTCGATGCGGAAGATCGTGCCCGGGGGCACATCGCACAATCCTTCGACCAGCGCGCCAGTGAGCGAGATATTTCGGATCATGCCATTATAACGATAGCCATCGTGATCAAGTGTGACTTTGCGCAGCATCGAATGCCGCGCCGAGCGCGACGAGCGCGGACCTTCGGCAATAGCGATTAGCCCATTGGCCAGCCGCGCGCTGGCCGCCAAGGCCGAGAGGGGGCGCTCATAAATATAGCCCTGAACATGGCTGCAGCCGAGCATGCGGATCAGATCGAGCTCATCAAGCGTTTCCACGCCTTCGGCAGTGGTTTCCATACCCAAAGCTTCGGCAAGGCTGACGATCGAGGCGATGATCGCGCCGTTGCGGCTGCCGGGCTCGGTCGCGCCGCGGACGAAGGATTGGTCAATCTTAATCTTGTCAAACGGCGCGCGCTTTAAATAGCCGAGCGAGGAATAGCCGGTGCCGAAATCATCGAGCGCAAGCCGCACGCCGATCCCTTTCAGCGCACGGAACATCGCCTCGGTGCCAGTATCATCGTTCAGGAATACGCTCTCGGTGATTTCCAGTTCGAGCCGGTCTGGCTCAAGCCCGGCGTGGGCGAGTGCATTGGTGACCATGCTGGGCAAGGCGGCATTGGCAAACTGCAAGGGCGAGACATTGACTGCGACCCGGACATTACCCGGCCACGCCGCAATATCGCGGCAGGCGGTGCGCAATGCCCATTCGCCAATCGCCACGATCAGCCCGGCGTCCTCGGCAATTGGCACAAATTTGCCCGGCGA
>JBBRXQ010000344.1:0-3516 GCA_038238515.1 Sphingomonadales bacterium
GATCGTGGTGGAGGCATGATCATAGAAAATGCCGACCGTTCTGGTCGTTTCGCTGCAATCGCCGAGCAATATGCAAAGCTCGACAAGTCCAGCCGCGCCCGAACTCTTGTGATCGAGCCGTCTCGCGAAGGGCGCGACACGCTTACAGCTGAGATCAGGTTGGCGCTTGCCAAATCTGGCACGCTTTCTGGCGAAGCCGTCACTATGCGAAGCTTGAGCAACAAGCGGCTGACCCGCGCCGAGTCTCGCAATCCGATAAGTTACGACAAAGGTGACGTTGTTCGATTCAGCCGCGATTATGCCGACAAGGGCGTTTCGCGCGGCGAAGCCTACCGGGTAGAGCGCATCGACCCAGCAAAGGCTACCATCACCCTAAAATCGGAAGACGGGCGAGACGTGGACTGGCGCTTGCGGCAATGGGGGGCGAGCAAGGTGCAGGCATTTTCGCCGCAATCAATCGAACTGAAAACTGGCGACCAAATCCAGTTTACCCGTAACGACCAAGAAGCTGGACGGATCAATGGGACGCGCGGCGAAGTGGTCACGATTGACGAGCAGCGCCGCACAGCCATCATCCGCAGCCCGCGCGGCCAGACTCAAACGCTCAACCTTGATACAGCCCGAGACCAGCACATTCGTCATGCCTATGTCGAAACCGCCTTCGCCGCCCAAGGCCGAACAGCCGACAACGTGATCGTCCATGCCGATAGCCGCGCCACCAACCTGATTGATCAAAAATCTTTCTATGTCGCGATTTCCCGCGCCAAGGATTCAGTCGTGATCTTCACCAATGACCGGGCCAAGCTGGTAACCGCTATCGGCGAGCGTGCTGGGCAAACGCAGACGGCCATAGCTCAGGTCGAAATGCCAGGGCCATCGGCATCAAAGTTAATAGGAGCCGGGCTTGGTTAAGCAATGCGTTGAGAACAATCGATGCGCGGGCTATCGTCAACGCTAGGGAGCGGTAGAAATCGATGATCATCGCAAATCACTGGTCATGAACCTTATTCGGTCCAGAAAACGCGTTGCCGACCACGGAGAAGTGTTCACACCAGCCTGGTTGGTTGAGCAGATGCTCGATCTTGTTAAAGGCGAAAGCGAGCGGATCGATGCGCGTTTTCTCGAGCCGGCCTGCGGAAGCGGCAATTTTCTTGTGCCAATCCTGCAACGCAAATTGGCGGCTGTGGAATTGAAATTCGGCAAGTCTGACTTCGAGAAGCGGCATTATGCGCTGTATGGGTTGATGTGCGCCTATGGGGTGGAGTTGTTGGAGGATAATGTCGCAGAATGCCGAGCCAACATGCTGAACATTTTTGCGGATTATCTGGGCTTGGATGAAGCCAGCGACCTTTATCGGGCTGCCAGCCATGTGCTTTCGCTAAACCTTGTGCATGGTGACGCGATGACGATGCGCGGGATTGACGGCAATCCGATCACCGTTGTGGAATGGGGCTATCTGGGCAAGGGCAAATTCCAGCGCCGCGATTTCCGGCTTGATGTGCTGACCGGCATGGCGAGTTTCAGCGCCGAAGGATCGCTGTTCGCCGGGCTTGGCAAGCATGAGATTTTTACCCCGGCCAAAAGCTATCCGCCGATGAACGTGCCCGATCTTGCAGTGGCGTTTGATGGCTTGGGGGCCGCAGCATGATCGAACCGACCAGCTTTGCTTTGCGTGGGCGCAATCCTGATGTGCTGACCTGCATTGCCAATCTGTCGAACGACGAGGTTTTCACGCCGCCCGAATTTGCCAATCGGATGCTGGACACGCAGGCGCAGGCTTGGGCAGAGAGCAATGCCGGTGCGGACCTTTGGGCGAATAGTTCGGTAAGGTTTCTGGACCCGTTCACAAAATCGGGTGTGTTCCTGCGCGAGATTGCAAAGCGTCTGATCGCAGGGCTTGAAGCGAAGATTCCCGACCTTCAAACGCGCGTCGATCACATCCTTACTCAGCAAATTTTCGGCATCGGCATTACGCGGCTGACCAGCCTGTTGGCCCGCCGCAGCCTCTATTGCTCCAAGCACGCGACAGGTGAGTATTCCATCGCGAGTTCGTTCGATAATGATGACGGGAACATCTGGTTTGAGCGCACCGAACATTCTTGGATCGGCAGCAGCAAATGGACCGACGTTACGGACGATAAAGGCAACACGGTCAAAAAATTTGCCGAAGGCAAGGATGGAAAGTGCGAGTTCTGCGGAGCTCCACGCGCCATTTTTGACCGTGAAATTGCGTTGGAAAACCACGCCTGACCTGACCCCCTGATTTTCCTCCAAGTTCGATTAGAGTCCGGCCTGATGGAAGGACGGACTGATGAAGCGGATACGGTTTACGGAAGAGCAGATTATCGGGGTGCTGCGGGAGGCTGAGGCAGGTGCGAAGACGTCCGATCTGGCGCGCAAGCACGGCGTGTCGGAGGCGACGCTGTACAACTGGAAGGCCAAGTACGGCGGCCTGGAGGTGTCGGAGGCGAAGCGCCTGCGGGCGCTGGAGGACGAGAACGGACGCCTCAAGCGGTTGCTGGCGGACGCGATGCTGGACAACGCGGGTCTGAAGGACCTGCTTTCAAAAAAATGGTAACGCCTGCCGCCAAGCGGGAAGCGGTCGCACATCTTCAGGCCCTGCTTGATGTCAGCGAGCGGCGGGCGTGCAGGGTCATTGCGGCGGATCGGACGGTCATTCGCTACCAGTCGCGGCGCGGCGACGATGGCGAGCTTCGTGAGAAGCTGCGCGAACTTGCACATCAGCGTCGGCGGTTCGGCTATCGCCGTTTGCATATCCTGTTGCGGCGCGACGGGGTGGTCATCAACCGCAAGAAGACCCAGCGGCTGTATCGGGAAGAAGGCCTGACAGTGCGCCGCCGCAAAGGGCGCAAACGCGCTGTTGGGACCCGCACGCGGCCACCTGTGCTGGCCTTACCGAACCAGTGCTGGAGCCTCGACTTCGTGCATGACCAGCTCGCCACGGGCCGCAGGTTCCGTGTGCTCAACATCGTCGATGACGTCACGCGCGAATGCCTGCGTGCCGTGCCGGATACGTCGATCTCGGGCAAGCGGGTCGTTCGCGAACTGACCGATCTCATCGCTGAACGCGGCAAGCCGGGCATGATCGTCTCGGACAACGGCACCGAGTTGACCTCGAACGCGGTGCTGACCTGGTGTGGCGAAGCCAAGGTTGAGTGGCACTATACGACGCCGGGCAAGCCAACCCAGAACGCCTTCGTTGAGAGCTTTAACGGAAGGATGCGTGACGAACTGCTCAACGAGACGCTGTTTATGAGCATGGGGCACGCTCGCGAAAAGATCACCGCATGGGCCGATGATTACAACACCGGCAGGCCACACTCCTCGCTCGGCTACGCCACCCCGGCGGCATTCGCCGCTGAACTGAATAAGCAATGGTCTGCTTCGCTACGCCCTACGGGCTCCGCTGCGCAGGCCATTGCTTACCCTGCGCACATGCGCAACAACGAGGCCGAGACTCTAATCGCAACCGGATGAAGGTTGGGGGTCACGTCA
>JBBRXQ010000345.1:0-3515 GCA_038238515.1 Sphingomonadales bacterium
CCCCACGCTTGAGCTCGATATTGACCCCGTGTGGGGCGATGCCACCGATTGGGAAGCGCTTGCTCACCGCGCCGCCGCAGCGGCAGGGAATGTCGCGCCAGAGCTAGCGCACGAACATTTGCTGGCCAGCCTCGTCATGGCCGATGATGATGAGGTTCAGACGCTGAACAAACAGTGGCGCGCAAAGGATCAGCCGACCAACGTGCTGTCGTTCCCGATGCTCTCTCGCGATGAAGTTCTGGCGGCGGCCGCCTTTGCAGATTCGCCTGGAATGCTAGGCGATCTGATCCTTGCGCACGGCGTCTGCGCCCGCGAGGCGGAGGGCAAAGGCATCGCCATCGCAGCACACGCCGCGCATCTTATAATCCACGGCCTGCTTCATCTGGCAGGGTATGATCATGAAACCGGCGATGCACATGCCACGGAAATGGAGGCGCTTGAAACAAAGGCGCTTGCTTTGATGGGGCTCGCCGACCCATATGCGGATTTTGGATAGTACGGGAGTTTTGTACAGTGCCTGAGGGCAACGGGTCTGGCGGCGAAAGCCGTTCGGGCGACAGCGATAGTAGAAGCGCGGTTTGGCGCACGATCAGGGCGTTCTTTCGCGGCTCTGACCCCGATCAATCGCTGCGCGCAGCGATCGAGGAAGCGATCGAAGAGCATGAGGGGGAGCCAGGCAACAATGCCGGGGGCAAGGGCGATCTGATGCCGATTGAGCGCCAGATGCTCAAAAACCTGCTCCATTTCAGCGAACACGACGCTGATGATATCGCCATCCCGCGCGGCGAGATCGTTGCCGTACCCGCTGCCGCCACGTTCGAAGAGCTGGTTGGCGCATTTGCCGAGCACGGCCATAGCCGCTTGCCGGTCTATGCCGATTCGCTCGATGAAGTTGTTGGCATGATCCATGTGAAAGACCTGTTTCCAATCGTGGCGGGCATGGCGCTGGCCGGAAAGCTTGCGCCAAAGGATTGGTCTGGGCTGATGCGTCAGCCGCTGTTTGTGCCTCAGGCACGCAGTGCGCTTGATGTGCTGGCCGATATGCGCGCCAGCCGCACGCATCTGGCCGTAGTGATTGATGAATATTCGGGCACAGACGGGATCATTACGATTGAAGATCTGGTCGAGGAAATCGTCGGCGAAATCGAGGATGAGCACGACGATGCGCCGGAGGCGATGCTGCGCCAGACCGGCGAATTCACATGGGAGGCCGATGCCCGCGCCGAACTAGACGATGTCGGCGAGATAATCGACGCGCGGCTAGCGCTGGTTGAGGAAGACGTCGACACGATCGGCGGTCTTGCCGTAGTTCTCGCGGGCGAAGTGCCGCCGGTTGGCCGCGTGCTAGAGCATGACAGCGGCTGGCGCATCGAAGTGGTCGCGGGCGACGAGCGGCGGCTCACCCGCTTGCGCCTTCATGCTCCGCAATCGCCAAACCGCGATGATGCGCAGTATGACTAGATGGTTTGACTAGATGATCCGCCGCCTCCCTCCCTTGCGCTCGCTCGAAGCGTTCATCCGCGTGGTCCGCTCTGGCTCGGCCAAAACAGCCGCCGCCGAATTGGCGCTTAGCCCGTCGGCGCTGTCGCGGCGGCTGGCGGCGCTCGAAGATTTCATGAGCAAGCCAATGTTCGAGCGAAAGCATCAATTGCTGAAGCTGACCGACGATGGCCAAGCACTCTATGACACGGTATCGCCCCTGATTGACGAGATGGCCGAACGGATCGACCGGCTGATCGATACTGGCAAAGTCATGCGGTTGCGGCTGGGCGTGCTGCCGCTGTTTGGCAGCCAGCGGCTGTTTCCGCGGCTTGGCGAGTTGCGCAGGCTGCACCCGCAATTGCATATCGATATCGATTCCTCCGCCGCGGCTGAGGCCAAGCTAGGCGACTCAATCGACGCGGCAATCGTCCTGTCCGAAGGCCCCGATGCGGCGCTCCATTCGGTGCGTCTCGATCATAACCGGGTCCATGCGATCACCTCGCAAGCCTTGGCCGCAGAGCTAGGCGAACGGCCCAATCTCGCGCTGCTGAACAAGCAGACATTCCTGATCCACAACGATCTGCCGATGAGCTTTGAAGCATGGAAGCGCACGCTGCATCTCGAAGCGCTAGAGCCCGCCGCGATTGATCATTTCGATTCGGGTCAGCTCATCCTCGAAGCCGCCGCGCAAGGGCTGGGCATCGCGATCATGCACGACGATCACTTTACCCGCAGCCACGATTCCCGGCTCGCCCGCCTTTATAATGTCGAGGTCGATAGCCCTTACAGCTATTGGTTCGTCTGCCGCCCCCGCGCCCTGCAATCGCGGCCCGTGCGGCTATTTCATGATTGGCTGATTAAGGCGGGGCTATGACCACCTCTGCTTCCCCAACCATGCGCGATGCACTTGCGGTAAAAATACACTGCCCCATCGCGCCTGCCACCCTATCAGCATTGCTGGCGGGAGATGGAACCGCGCTCGAAACTGATCCTGCCGCCGCCGCAATCCTGCGTTTGCTGCGCGCCGGAAGCCCGCTTGGCGATTTTGGCCTCTATCACGGCGTTGTTGAAATCGCGCCCGGCTGGGAACACTTCACCCCCGCCGCCGGGGCAACACCCACTTTGGGCAAGGCAGACGCTGCCAGCCTTTCACCCACGGTCATCCTTACTACCTATGCCCCCGCCGACGCCGACATCGACAGCGCGCTTTCAGCGCTCATGGGCGCGCATCCATGGGAGGTGCCGGTGATCGAGGTTCAGCGCACCCGGCTCTTGGTTCGCCCGTTTGGGAACGCCTGCTAGTCTCGCTGCGAACTCCGTGATAATATTCTAAGATTGGTAGGAGAAAAAGCGATGCGCGCTCTTTGGCTGACGACATTCTCGGGCTTAGTACTTGCGGCTCCGGCGCTTGCCTCGGGCGGCGGTGGCGGCGGCGGCGGCGGCATGCAAGCCCCCAGCAGCAGCGCCCCCCAATATGATCCTGCGGTTGAATATCGCGCTGGGATTTCTGCGCTTGAAGCAAAAGATTTCAAGAAGGCCAAATCATCCTTTGACCATGTGCTTTCGGTTACGGCGATCGATGCCAATGTCCAGTATCTGGCCGGTATGGCACGCACTGGGCTGGGCGATCTTAAGGGCGCGCGTAAGTTTTACGCCAAGGCGGCCAAGCTCGACAAAACAATGGTTGCCGCATGGCGTGATCTTGGCTTGACCGACGCTGGTTTGGGAAACCCTGCCAAAGCCGAGGAAGCGCTCGCCGCAATCCGCAGTCAACGCAGCGCCTGCGCCGAAACTTGCGCGAATGCTGCCGAGCTTAAGGCTGCGGATGAAGACATCGCGGCGGCGCTGGCCAGCGCCCAAGCACTTGCGACAAAACCAACAGCGATGGCTGTGCCAGCGGGCGGCCTGCTGCTCGCGTCCACAGGCTTTGGTGATGATCAGTATCTCGCAGCTGCCTCGCTCATTAATGAGCGGCGCTATGAAGACGCCATCGTGTCGCTCAAAGCAGCACAACGCGTGTTTGGCGCTCACCC
>JBBRXQ010000346.1:0-3504 GCA_038238515.1 Sphingomonadales bacterium
CGCAGCTCTCGGAAATTGTAGATTTCGCCATTGAACACGAGCATCGCCGTGCCGTCTGCCGAGGCCATTGGCTGCGGCGATCCCGCCAAATCGATAATCGCGAGCCGCCGGTGCCCCAGCCCGATGCCGGGCGCGGTCCAAACGCCCTGGCCATCAGGCCCGCGGTGCGAGGCAACCTCGCACATCCGCGCGACCCGCGCTGGATCAACCGGTTTAAGCCCCTGCGTATGAAAAATTCCGGCAATCCCGCACATGCGCGGCGCTTAGCGGATCGCTGCCAGCCGGTCCATCCATGGCGCAATTGGCCCGGTGGCGGCGACAAACGCGCGAATGGCCGCATCGGGCGGCGAACCGCCATCCGCCTCTGCAGACACGATCAAAGCGGCGGTTGGCCGCGCGCGCAGCATTAGGCGATCGAGGATATTGGCAAGTTTCAGCCGCGTATTGCTCCCAGTGAGCGTGTCCCCCGTGCGCAGCCAAGTGGCGGCGAGGCGGTGAACCGGGCCAGGGGCTTGGATCATGTCACTTTTGGCATCTGTGAATTCCGCTCCGGGCGATTCCCATGCCCAGTGGCTGCCCAGCGGCAGCGCGCCCTGACCAAACCCGCCCGCTTCTTGTCCATCGCGCTGCGCGGCATAAAGCGCGTAAGAGATGTCGACTGTATGCCCCGCGTTGTCAGAATACCGCACCTTCAGCCTACGATCTGCGCCGCTGTGGAGCGGTGACCACTCGGCGCGCGCGGGCGCGCTGGCCAGATGCCAGCCGGGCACTTTGGGCAGCACGAGATATTCTGGCAGCGGCGCATCAAGCCGATTGGCCGCTGTCCCCCAGCCCAATGCCCCCAGCGCAAAAGCTGCGCAAAGCGCAAGCACGGCCGCAGGGCGCATCACAAAGCGATCAATCCGCGCGAGCAGTGGCGATGCGGCAATCGCTCCTTCATCCACCATCGGATCATCGATCGCACGATCAAAAAATTTCCATCCGGCGGCCATCACCAGCGCCATGACCAGCGCGAAGAAAAACCAGCCGTAAAACACATGGTCAAAACCAGACGCAAACTCGATCCCGCGCTGGCCGGCGATAAAAATCGTCCCCCATGCCCGCAATCCGTTGGCAAGCACCGGCACCGCAACGGCAAGCGCCATGAACGCGGCACGGCGCGGCCAGCTTTTAAAGCAGATGTTGCTCGCCAATGTGCCGTAAGCCACCATCGCGATGAGGAATTTGACACCAGAGCAAGCCTCGGCGACTTCGAAATAGCCGAACCGGGTGGTGATGAACACGCCGTCGATTTGGGCAGGAACCTGCGTCAGCGCAAGCAGCGCCATAGTCAGCTTGGCGGTAATCGTCTGCAGAAACGGAATGAGCTCGTCGCCTGCGGGGACAAGAAACAGCATATACCCGAGCGGAAACAGCATCGCGGCGGCCACGCGCGGACCAAGCAGAGCCAGCGCCGTGCCCTGCAACATCACCACTACCGCAAGCTGTTTTGCCAATGACAGCCCCGCAAAATCGCCCAGCACCCACAGGAACGATGCGCCCCCCATGATCACCAGCCCCGGCCACCAGCCCCGCGGGGTAAACCGAGCAGCGACGTCTAAGCGCTGGCTTGCCAGCCAAGCGAGGATCAGTGGGATGAGCAGAATATGATTGTAAGTTGAACTGTCCCACCACTGCGCCGCCATGTCGAGCCAATCGGCCAAGAACAGCACGATCAGCCCGGCCCATGCGGCGGCAAGCTGCGCCAACGGAACGCGCCACTGCGCGGGAATGCGCTCGATCAATCGCAAACTGGAAGAGGGAGCCGGCAACGCATCAGGCTGCATCGGCTTGGCCCCTCAAAATTCCCGGCAGAGCGGCGAGCGCCTGTTCCCAGCTGTAATGCTCGATCACAAAGCGCCGGGCTGCTGCGCCCATCGCGGCGGCGCGCGGCGGATCGCCGAGCAAGCCAAGCGCCTGCGCGGCCAAATCTGGCGCGCCATCGGCAACCGCAAAATGTTCACCGTCTTGCGCTGCTATTCCCGCAGCTGCTGCCGAAGTGAGCAGCACCGGGCGCGCCATGGCCATCGCTTCCAGCACTTTATTCTGCACCCCGCGCGCAATTCTAAGCGGCGCAGTGACCAAATTGGCTGCGGCCAGCCAAAGACGCACATCGGGGACCGAGCCTGTGATATAGGTTCCATTAACTCCAGCCAACGCGCGCACGGTTGGCGTGGGCGCGCGGCCGACAATGTGGAAAGTAGCCTCGGCGCGCTCGGCGCGGATCAACGGCATCGTTTTTTGCGCAAAGTGCTGCACGGCCGCGATATTGGGCGGATAATCCATTTGCCCGGTGAACACGATATGCGGTCCGCCTTGTGCAAGTTCGGGCGCGGGCATGGTGCTTTCTGGATCAAAGAAACGCGTGTCGATGCCATTGCCCAGCGCGCGCACATCGACCATGCCGGGCGATAGCAGGCGGGATTCAAACAGCGCTTGTTCTTCGCGGGTGATAAACAAGCTGCAACTGGCGCGGCGCGCGGTAGTTTCTTCAAATCGGCGCATCAGCCGGCCTTCGCGGGCATAGAGCCAGCGGCGCGGCAAAGCGCCCGTTTGCGCATAGGCATCGAATTTGGCCGAATCGACGTCGACAAAGTCCATCACCACGCGCCCAGCAAAGCTGGCGGGCACAAATTGCGCCATCTGCCCCGAAAATACGAAAATTGCGCTGATCGGGCGGGCGGCCAGTGTCTCTGCCACATAGCGCCGCAGCCGCGCGGAATCGAATGCGGTGAGGCTGACTGGAAGCCCGCTGGCGAGCGCCTGAAGCGCGGAGACCGGCAGCGGGGTTGACCGGCGGACGAGGCAATGGCTGGCCGCAATCCCGGCCAGTTCGCCCTCGTGCGCCATATCGGCGGCGTCATCGCCAAGGCAGCCGACATGGACCGGCCACCCCGCCGCGATGCTGCGCAGCACATGGTTTGAGCGGATCTTGTCACCCCGATCCGGCGGAAAGGGGATGCGATGCGCCAGAAACAGAATCTCGCTCATGCTAGCCCTGAGGATATCAACGGCCCAATGCGGTTGGCAGCCCACAGCGGCAGTTTTTGCCAAGCGGCGATCTTGGCGCGGTAACGCGGGCTGAGCGGATTGATATCGCGCGGCGCAGAACCCCTTTCGGTCCATTGCGCGTAGGCCAGCGGCTGCGGCTCAAAGCCCCAGTTACGCTTGAAATGATACGCGCCGGTATCGGTTTTGGAGCGGCCAAAATCGAACCGGTCGCAGCCGCGCGCCCGCGCATGGCACATCAACGCATAATACATCACATCGTTGGCGCGCAGCCCCCGCGCCGCATGCACCCCGCCGCCCCAATAAGGCATTACCGCGCCGCGATGATAAAGGCTGAGCACGCTCGCCACAGCCTTGCCCTGATGCAGCACGGTGAGGATATCGGCGTCTGCGCCAAATCGGTCCATCACCGCATCAAACAGCGCGCGGGGAAACACCGGCGTGCCCAGATTGCGC
>JBBRXQ010000347.1:0-3490 GCA_038238515.1 Sphingomonadales bacterium
CGGGGTGAACGACTTGGCGTCATATTTGTCGCCCAGCTCAGCCTTGATCTTGCCGGTGAGGAACGCGGAAATCTTGTCAGGCGCAGAGCGCGCCTTTTTAAAAACATAGTCTTGCATCCGCACGTTTTTGAAGCGCGTGATGGTATAGGCCAGCTTGTCCGGCAAAAAGCGGCGCAGCGTGTTGGCAAAGGCATCGCGCGCCGGGCGGGTGGCATACCAGGTTGGCGTGCGCTGGAGCATGATGACATGCGCGGCTTTTGCGGCGATCGAGGGCACTATGGTAACCGCGGTGGCGCCAGAGCCGATCACGACGATGCGTTTGCCGGTGGCATCGAAATCGGTCGGCCAGAATTGTGGATGGAGAATTTCGCCAGCAAAGCTCTCGCGGCCCGGAATCTGGGCGTCATAGGCTTCATCGTAATCGTAGTAGCCCGAGCCGAGATAAAGGAACCGCGCGGTGGTGAGGTGCGGATTGCCCTGCGCATCTTCGGTGCGGAGCGTCCAGCGCGCAGTGGCGGCGTCCCAATCGGCTGAGATTACTTTGGTTTGAAAGCGAATGCGCGGGCGGATGCCGCGTTCATCCACAATGCGGTTGAGGTAATCGAGGATCGAGGGGCCATCCGCGATCGATTTTTCGTGCACCCAAGGTTCAAACACAAAGCCGAGTGTGTGCATGTCGCTATCTGACCGCACGCCGGGATAGCGAAACAAATCCCACGTCCCGCCCAGATTCTCGCGCCGTTCAAACAGCGCGAAGCTGCGATCGGGGCACATCGCCTGTATATGCGCGGCCATGCCGATGCCCGAAATGCCAGCGCCGATGATCGCGACATCAATGTCGGCATCGATCTTGGCTGCCATATCGGCACCAAATTTTGTTTCCACGCCCATGATCGTCTCCAAATTGCTGACACAAGTGTTAGCAAATTCAGGCTGAATTGCCAGCGCCGTTTCATCGCGCGGTTAAACCGCCCGCAGAGGCTATAGCCGATTGCGCTTTGCGCGGCCGCGCGACACAAGCAGCGCTATGCCGATCATTGCCGCGCGTCGTTATTCCAAGGGGAAAGCCCACGAGATCGAAATCACGTTCGATGGCGCACTTTTGCACCCCACTGGGCCTGATGTCTCACCTAGCACTTTTGACTGGATTGGCCTGTGCGATCCCTCAGCAGAAGAAATGGAGCTGGTGCGCCGTCAATATGGCCTGCACCCCCTAGCAATCGAGGATGCGCTAAATCCGCATCAGCTGCCCAAGGTTGATATCTATGGCCAGCAATTGTTTGTGGTGGCGCGCACTGCCGCGTTCGATGCGCAATCAGAGACGATCAGTTACGGCCAGACCACATGCTTCATCGGCGTGGATTTTATTATCTCGGTGAGGCTGGGGTCTAATCGCGCGCATCACGAATTGCGCCATACGCTTGAAGGCAATGCCGACCGGCTGGCCGAGGGGGTGGACTATGTGCTTCACGCGGTGCTCGATTTCGTGGTCGATGGCTACCTTCCTTTGGCCAATACGCTGGAAGAGCTGGCGCTGGAGATTGAGGAAGCCGCCATCGCAACGTTTCCGAACCCCGCCACGATCCGCAGTATATTTCACCTACGCCGGGAATTGCGCCGGTTTGACCGGATCATCGGCCCGATGGAGGAAATGATTGAGCGATTGGTTGTTGCAGAGCTTCCCACCATCGATCCTTCGGCGCGGATTTGGTTTCGCGACGTGCTTGATCATGTGCGCCGCGCAATCGCGCGGATGCATGGGGTGAAGGAGACGCTGGCCTCCATTGTCGAAACCGCCGCCTTGCTCGAACAACACCGGCAAGGCGAAATGACCCGTCAGCTGGCGGCGTGGGCCGCGATCCTCGCGGTTCCGACCGCGATTGCCGGGATTTACGGAATGAATTTCAAGTATATGCCCGAGCTGGATT
This sequence comes from Sphingomonadales bacterium, assembly GCA_038238515.1. GTDB lineage: Bacteria > Pseudomonadota > Alphaproteobacteria > Sphingomonadales > Sphingomonadaceae > Novosphingobium. The sequence continues at coordinate 1,929 of JBBRXQ010000347.1, forward strand.
GGCGCTGGGGCTATCCTACCGTGTTGGTATTCATCCTTTCGGTCTGCTGCGGGCTTTATTGGCGATTCCGGCGGATTGGCTGGCTCTAAGGGGGCCGCCCCGCGCGTTAACCATTTCACTTTGAACAGTGCGCGAAGACATGAACTGCGGCGCGGCATACTCACTAAGACCTCACCAGCTAAACCCTTTGTCAATAAACGCAGCGTGCGCATTTTTGCCTGGCTGCAAATGGCGGGATGAAGCGGATCATGTTGGGAAGTCTGAAAATCAGGACAATAGCGCTGCTGGGCAACCTTGCGTTGGCTGGTCTATCGATCCTCTGCGCCGCCATGGCGGTGATAAGCGTTAACACGCTGGGTGATCGGCTGAGCTATTCCGCCGATAATACGGTAGCCGGACTTGCTGCGCTTTCCGATCTCTCTGGCGATCTTACCGGATCGCGCTTGCTCATGGCTAAGCATATTATCGCGACCAGCCCAAATGAGATCAAGAAGTTTGAAACTGAGCTGGCCGCGAAGATCACCAAAGTCGATGCCGCAATCGAAAAGTATAAGCCGCTGCTCTCTGATAGCCGTGAAAAAGCGATGTTCGAGAACATGACCGCCAAGTGGCAGCGCTGGTCTGAATGGGGGCTTTCAGTGCGCCATCTCTCAACCGAACTGCACAAGGACGAAGCCGCAGCGTTGTTCAACGGTGAATTGGCTTCAGTTGGTGCGGCTGTTGGCAAGGCGGTAACTGAAGAGGTGGAATACAAAAACAAGCTGGGCAAGGAAGCGGGTGCTGCGGGCATCCTTGAAGTTGAGTCTGCACGGCTGTTTGCCCTCGCCCTTGGCGTAATTTCTGGCATCTGCACGATCGCGGTGATCGCACTGTTTTCCAGCCGGGTCACGCGCCCGCTGGGCCGCATCGCAGCGGCGATGGACGATATGGCATCGGGCAATCTTGATCGGCAGGTGCCCTACCGCGATAACCGCGATGAGATCGGCGACATCGCCCGCGCGCTTGATGGCATCCGGGCCAGGGTTGAGCGGCGCGCCAAAGACGAAGCGGCGGCTAACATGGCGGTGCAGCAGCAGATCGTTACCGCGCTGGGCAGCGGACTGGCCGCTCTTGCGCAGAAAGACCTCGAACATCGGATCAACGACGCCTTCCCCCCGGCATACGAAGATTTGCGGGAGAATTTCAATCAGACCGTAACGGCGCTGGCCACCGCGATGCAATCCGTCCGGCTTGGAGCCACCAATGTGATGCAAACGATTTCAGAGATCGGCAGTGCCACCGATGATCTGGCCAATCGAAACGCACAGCAGGCGGCGACGCTGGAGGAGACCAATGCGGCGATGAAGCAGGTGACGGTCGGCGTGCAAGAGACAGCGCGCGGTGCCGCAGATATGCAGCGTCAGGTTATCGAAACGCATGACGAGGCAACCAATGGCGGAGCTGTGGTTTCCCGCGCGGTTCAGGCCATGACCGCGATTGAAAGTTCCGCCAATGAGATTGGGCAAATCATTGGCGTGATCGATGGCATCGCTTTTCAAACCAATCTGCTCGCGCTTAACGCC
>JBBRXQ010000348.1:0-3489 GCA_038238515.1 Sphingomonadales bacterium
CCCCTTACCGTCAAGCTTTGGCAAGGTGCATTGCGCACTGCAGTTACAAGACTGGGGAATGTACGCAGTGTGCGGGTTGCAGGCGGGCGCGGTTGTGGTAGCAAAATGAGCCATGACAGACGCAGGTTTGGACACAGCAGCAGGGAATGGGGCCGATCAGGCGCTTGACCGGATCGAGCAGGCAATTGGCAGGCTTGAGGCCGCTATCGCTGCGCGCGCTAACTCAGAAGCGCAAGTTGCAGCGAGCGGCGATTTCGCCGCGCGCCACGGCAAGCTGAAAGAAAAAGTGACGCATGAATTGCGCCAGCTCGATCTGTTGCTGGCCAACTTGCCACAATGAAATCCAAGTTTGTAAAAGCACGATTTGCGGTGCCGCATCCAAGCGCGAGAATGAAGCGATGAGCAATGTAAACTTGGAAGTTGGCGGCCGGGTGTTCACTGTGGCCGCCGCACACGGCGAGGAAGCGCATATCGCCATGCTGGGGCGGATGATTGCGGAGCGCGCCGGGCGCGTTGGCGGCGGGCCGGGCATGAGCGAAACGCGCATGCTGCTGTTTGCCGCGCTGATGCTGGCCGATGAACTCCACGACGCGCACTTGAAAGAGGCCCCGCCCGCGCCGGTTTCGCCTGCTGTCGCCGCAGCAGAGCCTGATCGGATATCAGGCCAAGTGAAGGCGCGGATCGAGGAACTTGCCGCAAGAGTTGAAAAACTTGCGGCTCATCTTGAGGAACCGGGCAAAGTATCCTAAATAAGAACGCGACGGGATCTGCCCGGCACGTGCTGCATGAAATCCCTGAGGCTATAAGCAAATCCTTGGGGGCTGTCCCTGCTCAGGCCCTGGCCTGAGTATATGGTCCCCACCTGACGTGAGCGCGTCAGAGGATTCTCCCGGAAACGACCCATGGTGGGCCCGTCACCCCCCTTCTTTGATCCCTTCCCCACTTCGGAGAATGCCAGCCGTGCAAGGCATTGAACCCGCGCTGGTCAAATCCGCGCTCCGCAAAAAGCTGCGCGCGGCGCGGCGTGAGTATGTGGACGCGCTCGATCCGCGCATTCGCGCGTTAACATTTCTGCGGCCGCCTTCGCCGCTCGTTGCGGTGGTGCCGCCTGGCGCGGTGATCGGGCTTTACTTTGCCGGGCTGGCTGAGGCTCCGGCAGGAGCATACGCGCGCTTTTTCCATGACGCCGGGCACGATGTGGCGCTGCCGTGGTTTGCAGCGCGCGATGCGTCGATGGAATTTCGCATGTGGCGCTCGGCGCACCTGAACGAATTGCTGGAGCCCGGCCCGTTTGGCATAATGCAGCCTATGGCCGACGCCGCGCCCGCGACGCCGACATTCCTGCTGTTGCCGCTGGTGGGTTTTACCGCAGCGGGCGCGCGGCTGGGCCAAGGCGGCGGGCATTATGATCGCTGGCTGGCCGCGCATCCCGGTGTGCCCGCAATTGGGATGGCATGGGATTGCCAGATGGTTGAAAGCTTGCCCGACGAGGCGCATGACCACCCGCTCACCGCTGTGGTAACGCCCACGCGGATTTACGGACCTTTTTAGACAGGACAACGATGGACGATCCCGAAAATTATGCGCCGACATGGCGCAAGCCGGCAGGCATTATCGCGCTGCTGTTGATGCTGGGCGGATATTGCCTGATCATCGCGGGGCTATCGGCGCCGATTGGCACCCTGCCCGTGCTGGTTCAGACGCTGGTTTACATCATTCTTGGCACGGTGTGGCTGCTGCCGCTGCGGCGCTTTTTGATCTGGATGGAAACCGGGCGCTGGGGCTGAACGCAGCCGCACAGCGCATTTGGTTTTTTGGACCTAAGGGCCAAAAAGGAAATTCCCAAGCGAATGGCGCGAGTGACGGGACTTGAACCCGCGACCTCCGGCGTGACAGGCCGGCACTCTAACCAACTGAGCTACACCCGCGTATCGCTTGGGAGCCGCGCAACTATGGCAGCTACCTGCCCCTGTCAACAACGCGCGCCCAAGTTTTTTCGTACTCAAGGTTTTTTGGCCCCAAGGTTTTTCGGCCCCAAGGTTTTCCGTCGAAGCGCGATCCGCACCCGCATTCTTTCAGATTGCGCGTTCTGAGCAGCGGTCTCCCCCGTTAACCAGACCTTAGCCACGTTTGTGCGACACAATGCTTTGTCGGCGCAGAGCTTTCTCAGAGAGAGCGGGCGCCATGGGGCGAAATGCGATGGGGTTTCCAGTGATACACAAGCTTGGGTTGGCGCTTGCCAGCATCGCCGCAATCGCGCCGTGCTGCGCGGACGCAGCAGGACCGGTGCAATTTGCCAGCGACGTTTTTGTCGAGCGCTTTCAAGCCACACCGAGCGGCCGCGTCGCGCGCACGCTTGAGCGGGTGGAGCGTCTGCAACAGGGCGACCGCGTGATCTTTGTGGTCAATTGGAAGGCGGCGCGCACCAGCGAATTTACCGTGACCAACCCGATGCCGCGCGCCGTTTCGTTTCAGCGCAGCGCCGCGGGCGATGAAGAAGTTTCGGTGGATGGCGGGCGCACCTGGGGCGACCTGAGCGCGCTAACGATCCGCGAGGCCGATGGCGCCATGCGCCACGCGGTGCCCGAAGATGTGACGCACCTGCGCTGGCGCATTCCCAGCGTTTTGGCCGCGCAGGGCGAAGGCCAGATGATTTATCGCGGGATTGTGCGCTAGCGCCGTTTCTTCATCAATCTGCGAGCAATAGCACCGGGGTTTCGATCAGCGCTTTGAGCGCAGCGACGAAGCTGGCCGCATCCCAGCCATCGACGACGCGGTGATCGCAACTGATAGATATGTTCATCAGCTTGCGCTTTTCGATCCGTTCTCCGCCCCCAGATCGGTTAGATTCATCGGGCACAAACATGGGCCGCTCAACGATGCGATTGGGGCCGATGATCGCCACTTCGGGCCGGTTTATGACGGGCGTGGTGGCGATGCCGCCCAGTGCGCCAAGCGAGGTGATCGTGATTGTTGATCCCGAAAGCTCATCAGACCGGGCGGTGCCGCTTCGCGCAGCTTCGGCAAGGCGCACAATCTCAGCAGCGAGCTGCCAAAGGTTGCGGCTTTGCGCATCGCGGATCACGGGCACCATCAGCCCGGCGGGGGTTTGCGCGGCTATGCCCAGATGCACCGCGCCGTGGCGGGTGACCACGCCCGCCTCATCATCAAAGCGCGCGTTGAGCATCGGATAATCAGGCAGCGTGCGGCACATCGCAGCGATGAGCAGCGGCAGCATGGTAAGCTTGGGCTTGGCCCCCCGGTGCGCATTGAGATCGGCGCGCATCACCTCAAGCGCGGTGACATCGCATTCCTCAACAAACGTGAAATGCGGAATGTGGCGCTTAGACGCCGCCATGTTTTCTGCAATGCGGCGGCGCAGGCCGATGACGCGGATCGCTTCATCCGGGCGCGCTGTGGCTGCGGCGCGATATCCGCTGGCGGCGTTATAGGCGAGGAATTGATCGAGATCGGCGTGGCGCACGCGGC
>JBBRXQ010000349.1:0-3487 GCA_038238515.1 Sphingomonadales bacterium
CAAAGTGGCCACTGTCAATTGAAACGGCTAGAGGACCTCGCTCTTTGGAGACCCATGATGACGAAGAAGCCAGCGCGCACCAGACTTTCGCCCGATGAGCGCCGTGCGCAGCTTATTCGCCATGCGGTGGCGTGCTTTGCCGATCATGGCATTGCCAGAGCAACACAGGCGCAAGTCGCAGCACGCGCAGGCGTCTCGGTATCGGCGGTCTATAGCTATTTTCGAACCCGCGCCGATCTTGTCGCCGCAGTTCTAGAGTTCGTGGAAACAACCATCGCGGCGATGGTGGCAGACGCTCTGTCTGCGCCGCTGCCAGCGCTGGAAGCGCTTACTAATCTCGCTGGCCGGACCGCTGATATGGCGCTGCAAGAGCCAGATACGGTACGCGTATGGCTTGATTGGAGCACCGGAGTACGAGCCGATGTCTGGCCACAATTTCTCATGCTGCAGAACCAGCTGCGCGTCCTGGTCGAGTCGGTCTTGGTTCGAGCCAGCGCCCCTACGCCGGATATGCTCCTCATCAAATCCACGGCGCGACTTTTTGTCGGCGGCGCGCACACACTGGCGCTGATGCGGTTTGAGAATGTCAGCGAAACTGAGCTTCATCGATTTATCGATCATATGGTTGGCGGGGCTCTTGCGGCGCTAAAGCAACAAGACTGAGTTCTCGGCCAGTGCCTTATTGCCCGGTGGCCTGATCCAGAAAATCGTTGTTAGCGGCGGCTGGCCCCGGGCCGCCTTCGGGCACAGGTATGCCCTGCTCTCCTGGCGGAGGGCCATCGGAGCCGGGGCGTCTTTGTGCGCCAGGATCGACGATCTTGCCATCGGGATCGACGTAGAAATAGTCGTTTGGATTGGCTTGCATGCTCTCGTCATCGGGCTCCAGCTGCCATTGCGGCAGCTTAAGCTCGGTCTGAAACGCTTCAATGGGGCGTTTGGCAGTGGCGACTTTCATGTAGGCGGCAAAGGCACGCGCGGGCGCGGTGCCACCCTGGAGGCCGGGCACGGCGCGCGCATCATCGCGGCCCATCCACACACCAGTGGTGATCCCGCTGGAAAAGCCCAGAAACCAGCCGTCCTTGTTCGAGCTCGTGGTGCCGGTTTTGCCCGCGACCGGCCGCCCGATTTGCGCGGCGCGGCCGGTTCCGGTGCTCACCGCAGTTTGCAGCAGATCGGTGATCCCCGCCGCAACATAGCCGGGCACCAATTGTTGCGGCGCACTTTCGCGGTGGCTGTAAAGCACTTCGCCTTCGGTGGAGGTGATCTTGCGAATACCATAGGGCTCAAGCGCCATGCCTTTGGCCGAAACTTCGGCAAAGGCGCGCACCATATCGAGCACGCGCACATCTGATGTGCCCAGCACCATCGAGGGCAGCGTGTTAATCGGGGTGGTAATGCCAAACCGGCGCGCCATGCCTGCCACCGCGCTGAACCCAACCTCGTTGCCAAGCTGCGCCGCAACGGTGTTTTTCGAATAGGCAAAGGCAGTGCGCACATCGATCGGTCCGGCAAAAGTGCCGCCAGAATTGCGCGGGCTCCAGCCGTTTATAGTTACGGGTTCGTCCACCACACGATTGTCGGGGGTGTAGCCCGCCTCAAGCGCAGCGAGATAGACAAACAGCTTCCACGCCGAGCCGGGCTGGCGCACCGCATTGACCGCGCGGTTATAATTCGAGGTGACATAGTCGGTGCCGCCGACCATCGCCAAAACCGCGCCATCGCGGTCAACGCTCACCAACGCGCCCTGCGCACCAGCCGGCACATTGCCCACGATGGCGGCGGTTGCGGCGTGCTGCGCAGCGGGATCAAGCGTTGTCCAAACCTCGATCGGCTGATCGTTTTCGGGAAGCAACAGATCGAGCTGCGGCAAGACCCAATCGGTAAAATAGCGCGCCGAATTCTGGCCCTTTTCCTGCGCCAGCTTAACCTTCGTGAGGTCCACATTCGCCGCTTGAGACGGGGTGATCGCGCCGGCCTCTTGCATCGTCGTTAGCACCACTCTGGCGCGGCCAAGCGCAGCGGCGGCATCGGCGGTGGGCGAATAGTTTGATGGAGCTTTGACCAACCCGGCGATGATCGCGGCTTCGGGCAAGCTGAGCTGATCGCCGCCATGGCCAAAGAATTTGCGCGCGGCGGAATCGATGCCATAGGCGCCGCCGCCGAAATAGACCTTGTTCAAATAGAGCTCGAGGATTTGCGCCTTGGTGAATTTGGATTCGAGCGCAATCGCCAGAAATGCCTCACGCAGTTTGCGATCGAGCGTGCGGGTGTTGTTCAAGAATATATTGCGCGCCAATTGCTGGGTGATGGTGGAGCCGCCTTGCCGCCAGCGCCCTTTTTGCACGCGAACCCACAGCGAGCGCGCGATCCCCATTGGATCAATTCCCCAGTGATTACGAAAGCGCCGATCCTCGACCGAGATGATGGCATCCTTCATCACCTCAGGAATGCGCTCATCGGCGATCCACCGCCCATAGCTTGGCCCCAGCGTCACCATCTCGGAACCATCGTTAGCGCGCACTACGATCGTTTGCCCGGTTTGGGTTGATTTCAGGCCTTCATAGCTGGGCAGCGAACGCGCGGTTACGAACACCGCGCCCGCTAGCGCGAGACCGCCCAGCAGCGCAAAGCCAAGACCCCAGGCGACGATGCGGCGCAACCAGCGGACGAAAAACGAGCTTTCGTCTGACTCCCGCGAACCGCCCGAAGTTGAGCGACCCGATGAGGGGCGCCGGGGAATTTCCCGTCTAGCCATCAGGTCAATCTGGCTCCTTCAAACATGCACGATAGGGGATGCTGGCACGCGCCGCATTGCATAGTCAATTTCGAACGCAGCGTGAGCCGAGACTGGCTGCGTTCCGAAGACTCGCAGGCTCACTCTTCAGGTTTGAAATCGAGCGATGCGCTGTTCATACAGTAGCGATTCCCTTCTGGCCCCGGACCATCGGGAAAAACATGGCCAAGATGGCCATCGCAAGCCGCGCAGCGCACTTCGACACGGACCATGCCGTGTGACACATCGCGCACATTGTTCACCGCATCGCTTTCAATGGGCGCGGCAAAGCTGGGCCAGCCCGATCCGCTGTCAAATTTGGTCTGCGAAGTGAACAACGGCGCGCCGCAGCCCGCGCACATATAAGCGCCGGTGGCCTTGTTGCGATCATATTTGCCGGTGAACGCGCGCTCTGTGCCCGCTTCGCGCAGCACGTGATACTGCTCGGGGCTCAGCCGCTCGCGCCATTCGGCTTCGGTCAGGTTCAACTTGTCAGTCATCCGCGTAAGCTCCTTGGCAGCGCCGTTGCCAATTTATATGGTGTCAGTTGAGATGCTCGACAATGAGCACGGTGCCCTGATGCCCGGTTATCCGCATCCTGGTGCCCGGTTGGGCATCAGGGCCTTGCGCTAGCCATTCGGTATCACCGTGGCGCAGCCGCCCTGCACCGCCTTCGATCACATGGCTGACCACGCCGGTCTCTCCCACCAATTG
>JBBRXQ010000350.1:0-3487 GCA_038238515.1 Sphingomonadales bacterium
ATAGGAATGATAGACTGGCGGAGAGGCAGGGATTCGAACCCTGGATACCCTCGCGGGTATGCCGCATTTCGAGTGCGGTGCATTCGACCACTCTGCCACCTCTCCGCGAAGTGTAGTGAGCAGGGCTAAGCCCGTCCCGGTCGAGAACGCGAGCGGTTAGCGCACAGCCTCGCTCTTGCCAAGAAGAAAGGTGAGGCAATTCGTCAACCGTTTTGCCGCAGCTATTGCTTGGTAACCACAATCCTCAAGGTGTCGCTTGTCACCGCGCCGGGAGAAACCTATATTGCCCTCATGGATCGAGCTAGTTTCTTTTCCCCGCAGGCCGGTCGTCAGATCGATGCCCCTCATGTTGCGCGTGCGCGCTTCGCCATTGGCGATGTAGTACGCCACAAATTGTTCGATTTTCGCGGTGTGATTTTCGATATCGATCCGGTTTTTGCTAATAGCGAGGAATGGTACGAATCGATCCCGTCTGAAATGCGTCCACCGCGCGAGCAGCCGTTTTATCACCTGCTCGCCGAAAATGACGAGAACAGCTACGTAGCCTATGTCAGTCAGCAAAACTTGCTTGGTGATGCCGAAGCTGGGCCGGTTGACCACCCTTCGGTTGAGGGTATGTTCGAAGCATTTCGCGACGGGCGATATCGCCTGCGCCGCAGCCTCTCGCACTAATTTCTGGGGCTCTTGGCGCTAGTTTTTGAGCTTCCAACCTGAGCGTAGCAGCGAATATGTGATTACAGTCAGCGCAAGATTGAGCAGGCCAAGGCCAACTGCGCCATAAATCACCGCCGTATCCGTATCGCCAATATCGCTTCGTCCCAGAAATCCGTAACGAAAACCTGAAATTACATAGAAGATCGGATTAAACCGGCTGATGGTTTGAAATGCCGGAGCAACGTTGTCGATCGCGTAAAACGTTCCTGAAAGCATCGACATTGGCGTGATCACAAAGTTCGTGATCGCCGCGTTGTGATCGAATTTCTCGGCCCAAAGCGAAGTGAGTACGCCGATCAACGCCAGAAGAATTGATCCCATCATACCAAACCACAACACCGCCCAAACATGGTGCACCGCCAGATTAACCCCGGGCCACAGCACCATCACGCCAGCCACGGCCATCCCAACCAGCATAGCGCGGGTTACCGCCGCCGCTACTAGCGCAAACAACAGCTCACCTTCCGAGATTGGCGGCATCAGATAATCAATCACGGTTCCTTGGATCTTGCCGATCAGCAATCCAAAGCTGGAATTGGCAAAAGAATTGTTGATCATGCCCATCGCGATCAGCCCGGGCGCGACAAACGTGGCAAATGGTACGCCCAGCACCATGCGGCCACCGCCGCCCAGCGCGAGTGTGAAAATAACCAGATAGAGCAAGGTGGTGATCGCAGGTGCCCAGATCGTTTGGGTATGCACCTTGAAAAACCGGCGCACTTCCTTCATATAAAGTGTCCAAAGGCCAAGCCAGTTGGTACTGCGAAACAGCATCTCCCCGGGTTTCGCAAAACCTCGAGCCCCGCTAACCTCGGTTAATCGGCTCGTGGATCGAGATGTTGGCCCGCTAACGGGCATAGATTGATCGGCCATGCATCCTGCGGTATCGCGCGGGACGGCCAATGGCAAGGTCCGGCTAAGGCGAACAGACGTCTCATGCCGGATGGTTTATTTGAAGGATTGTTTGAAGCATGAGCTGGACCGACGAACGGATCGAAACGCTAGCCAAAATGTGGGAAGGCGGCTCCACCGCGAGCCAGATTGCCGAAGAACTTGGCGGAGTGAGCCGCAATGCCGTTATCGGCAAAGCGCACCGTTTAGGCTTGAAAGCTCGGCCATCGCCGGTAAGGCCCAATGACAAGACCGAAGCGTCGACTCCAAAGGCGGCGGTAAAGCCAACGGCGACCGCCGCGCCTGCGGCGCCAGTCGTTTCAGAAAGGCAAGTCGCTGCGCCGCGCCCAGCCGCGAGTCCGCCAGCACCCGTTCTCACTCTCGAGCCAGCCGCACCGGCTGCTGCTGCAGCCGCTCCTGCAGCGCCAGTAGAGCCTGTGCCAGCCGCTCCTGCGCCCACGCCGCGGATTGTCTCAGTTGGTCCCGGTGGGTTCTTGCGGCAGGGTCCCGGCGACCAGCAGCCCCCGATCCCCCCCGCGCCCCCTCGCCGCCTTGTGCCTGCGCGGCCAAGCCCGGTTATTGCCGAGAAAACCAGCCTGCTCGATCTTAACGATCGGATTTGTCGCTGGCCGATGGGCCATCCGGGCGAAGCGGATTTTCATTTTTGCGGGGAAAAGGTGAACCCTGGCTTCCCTTATTGCGTGCCGCACTGCGGCCGCGCCTATCAGGCGCAGCTGCCGCGCGGCCATCGCCGTCCACCGCCGCCAATGCCATTTGGCGGACCGCGCGTACGCTGATTTCTATGACATCCGTTAGTTTTCAACAGGTCTAAGCCGCGAGAAAATTCAGCGATTTGTGGTTAAAATTATCGTCTGATGTCCGTTCTGATAGGCATGACACAAGACACATCAGACGAGGGTTCCCGTCGCGGGAAATGGTGGCATTGGTTTTCTGCCGAAGGCGATGAAGGCGCAAGCCATCAAGGCTCAAACGAGCCTATCGCTGCTTCCGGGCCGTATGAGCCTACCCCACGCGAGATTTGGCTTCCTGCCAAGCGGCGTATGCTGGGCAAGGTGGCTGACTTTTTGATCGATCATGATCTTGAGGTGCTGCCCGCTACGCTCACGGTGGCCTATAATTGCATTACCGGCGGAGATCCCCGCCTTGCGCAAATGATCCTTGAGCGCGCTGAAAAAGGATTACCGATCACGCTCAACTGGCTCGAGGAGGCCAATGGCACTTCGGAAAATGCAGGCGATGGGCCGCTAGTGGTGCTCATGGGCCGCATTGAAGAGAGCCTCAGCGAGTTTTCATCGACCATGAGCGGCGCACGCACGGCGACCAGCGAATATAACACCGCGATGCAGCGCCACGTTGATGATCTTCAGGAGGTCAACAAGGCCGGCGTCGTTATCTCTGAATTGGCCGCGCTTACCCGCGCAATGATGGATCGCACCCGCTCGATCGAACACGATCTGGCGCAAAGCGAGAAGCGCATCGATGCGCTTCAAGGAAGCCTTGAAGAAACCAGACGCGTGGCCGACATGGATTATTTGACCGGACTACCCAATCGCCGCGCCTTCGAACATCGGCTTGAGCGCGAAGTGCGCGAGGCAAAGGCTTCTGGCGAAGCGCTTTCGGTTGCTTTCTGCGATATCGACCACTTCAAACGGATCAATGACACGCACGGCCACCCCGCCGGAGATCGCGTGCTCAAGGTTGTTGCCGATACGCTGAACCGCATTTCCGATGCGCGGTGCCATGTCGCGCGCCACGGCGGCGAGGAGTTTGCCGTGCTATTTCGCAATCACACGGTCGAACAGGCATTCAAAAAGCTCGATGCCGCGCGGGAGGAAATCGCCGACCGGCGCCTCGTCAATCG